>AQRW01000072.1 GCA_000402295.1 Candidatus Aerophobus profundus SCGC AAA252-L23 | reverse complement strand
CAACTTTGGTGATGCCCCCAATGCGCTCTTTACCACACCCCCTCGCGCTTATATGCATAAACAGGCCACCTTCATTAAGAGTTTCATTCTGAAATACAATCCCAACCTTCAACCAGGCAAGGACTTTAGCTTCTTCCCCTTTCCCTCCATTGATGTAGAGTACGGTATCCCGGCTCTGGGAGCTGCTGATATGTTTGCTGTGTTCAAGGATGCTCCAGAAGCACGAGCTCTTATGCGCTACCTGGCCACCCCTGGAGCTCAGGAGATTTGGGTCGCCGAGCTGGGAAAACTCTCAGCCAATAGAAGGGTAAACCCCAATGCTTATCCTGATGATCTCACTCGTAAGGCGGCCGAAATATTAGCCAATGCTGTCACATTTCGCTTTGATGGGTCTGACCTTATGCCTGCTGCCGTGGGCTGTGGTTCTTTCTGGACCGGCATACTGGACTATGTCGGGGGTGAAGATCTGGATTCTGTCCTGGAAAGAATTGAAGCAACAGCTATTGATGCTTACAAGGAATAAGTCTAAGGGTGGATTTGTGGCTACCTACAAGTGGCCACAAATCCTCTTCCCCTTCAAAGAAACATAGAATGCACACAAGAAGGTTAACTCCCTGGCTATACGTAGCTCCAGCTTTAGCTTTGCTGGGTTTTTTTCTCCTTTATCCTTCCTTGCATACTCTTTATCTTTCCCTTTTTAGCAGAGATTCCACTACCTTTGTAGGCCTGGATAACTATATCTATGCTTTTACTAACCAGGTTATGTTGACCTCATTCCGCAACAATGTTCTCTGGATAGCAATTTTTACCACGGTAACGGTATTTCTCGGGTTTATCTTCGCCGTACTTTTCGATAAGGTAAAATATGAGATCGTGGTTAAATCCATCATCTTCATGCCCATGGCCATCTCTTTTGTAAGTGCCAGCGTTATCTGGAAGTTTGTCTACGCTTACAGGCCCGCTGGTACTTCCCAGATTGGTATTTTGAATGCTCTCCTTCAGACCTTTCACCTGCCTCCTGAAGCCTGGTTGATCCAGAGACCCTGGATCAACAATTTGTGCCTTATAGCAGTTGGGATCTGGGTATGGACCGGATTTTGTATGGTGGTCCTCTCAGCATCATACAAAAGTATCCCCAAGCAGTTTTTAGAAGCAGCGCGGGTTGACGGAGCTGGTGAATGGACACTACTTTGGAAAATCACTCTCCCCCTACTTATGCCAACCATGACTGTATTGGCCACTACCATGATGGTCCTGGTACTCAAGGTGTTTGACATTGTCTATGTTATGACCAACGGTAACTTCGGGACCGAAGTCATTGCCAATCGCATGTACAAAGAAATGTTCCAATTTAGAAACTTTGGCAGATCAAGTGCTATTGCTGTAGTGTTACTACTGCTGGTTCTTCCCATGATGTTGTTTAACTTGCACCGTTTTAGAGAAGAAGGAAGACGATGAGCAGAAAAATGAGCCGGATCTTGCCTGGCATCTTTTTACATACGGTAATTATCTTCATCGCCCTCATCTGGTTAATTCCCACCATTGGCGTACTCATCACCTCTTTTAGACCCGCCCAGGATGTAGCAAGTAGTGGCTGGTGGACGGTCTTTGAAAACACATTTAGTTCGGTGCGCTTCACCCTCAAGAATTATCAGGTTGTTTTGAGTCGCTTAGGGATAGGAAGAGCCTTCTTAAACAGTTTCAAAATCACCGTTCCCGCTACGGTAATACCGCTGGGCATAGCCTTGTTGGCAGCTTACGCCCTTGCCTGGATGAGATTTTTTGCCCGTATCTTTGTTTTTATGAGTTTGATAGCCCTTCTGGTAGTTCCTCTCCAGATGACCTTCATTCCAATTTTGCAGATTTTTAACAAATTAGGCCTGGCCGGTACCTTCCCGGGAATCTGGTTAGCTCATAGCGGATATGGACTTCCCCTGGCTATATATATGCTGTATAATTTCATCTCGGGACTCCCTAAGGAGCTTTTCGATTCTGCCTCTATCGATGGAGCCCCCTCGTTTCATATTTTCCTCTATATTGTCCTACCACTTTCGGTACCTATTATTGCCTCCCTGGCTATCTTTCAATTCCTCTGGGTATGGAATGACCTTCTGGTTGCTCTTATCTACCTGGGAGGTACCCCCGATGTAGCACCCGTTACTGTCCAAATAAGTAGCTTAGTTGGCTCCTATGGTCAGGATTGGGAACTTCTCACCGCCGCGGTATTTATCTCCATTATTCCCCCACTGGCGGTCTTTTTTGGGTTGCAACGTTACTTTGTGCGAGGCATTTTAGCCGGGTCAATCAAAGAATAAGGATAAAAATATGACACTTTCTCGCTTATCAGCCTATGAGAGGATTGTGGGATCCCGTGAGATAGAAGAAATACTTACACTGGCAGATGAACTTAAAGGTATCTCGATAGTGCATATTAACTCAACATTCCAGGGTGGGGGAGTAGCAGAGATTTTGCGAAGTCTAATACCTTTATTTAATCTGGTAGGCATTCACTGCCGATGGGAAGTAATTCAGGGGACAGAAAAATTCTTTCGTACAACCAAATTCTTCCATAATCTACTCCAGGGCTTGTCCCTTGGAGAGAAACAGAGTGTAACCCTGGATATGCTGGATGAATATCGGAGGGTAAATCGGGAGAATATCAAAAACATTGACCTTGCCTCTGATGTAGTGGTTATTCACGATCCCCAACCGGCCGCTTTAATTGAGGCCAAGGAAAATAATAAATGGATTTGGAGGTGTCACATAGACCTTTCTCATCCCCATAAAGAAACCTGGGATTTCCTCAATTTCTATATTAGTAAATATAATGCGGCCATATTTTCCAGGGAGGATTTTGTGCAATCTTTACCTTTCCCCCGTTATGTAATTCCTCCTTCCATCGATCCTCTAAGTGAGAAAAATAAACGGCTTTCAACTCAACAGATAAAAAGTGTATTTAGAAAGCTGAAAATCTCCCGAAATAAACCCATACTACTTCAGGTATCCCGTTTTGATTATTTCAAGGATCCCCTAGGGGTAATAGAGGCGTATCGCCGGGTAAAGAGAAGAGTTGATTGTCGACTGATCTTGGCAGGTGGGGAAGCCAAGGATGACCCGGAAGGCTCCCAGGTCCTTCGAGAGATACAGGAGGAAGCGAGAAAAGATGAGGATATGCATATTTTGAACCTGCCCCCGGACAGTTTCTTGGAGATAAATGCTCTACAAAGAGGTGCTGATATCGTAATTCAGAAATCACTGAGAGAAGGATTTGGATTAACCGTCACTGAAGCTCTTTGGAAGGCCCGTCCGGTAGTGGGAGGAAATGTGGGGGGAATAAAACTCCAGATAAAGCAGGCTGAAAATGGATTTTTGGTTGACTCCGTTGAGGAGGCAGCAGATAGAATTGAGTGGCTGCTTCAGCACCCTTTCCGGGCCCGCGAAATGGGAAAGATAGGGAGGCAAGTGGTGAAGGAGAAATTCCTGATCATTCGTCATCTCAAGGATTATCTCAGATTGCTGGTAGAGCTCTGCGGTTGATCTTCCTTTCACCCGGGGAGGGACAAAGAGATTCTAATAATCTTTTTCCTACCTGACCTTAGCCATTTTTCAAGCAGTCTTGACCCATACCAAAATCCAAACCCTGGCGCTCCTCGATGAAAGGCAAAAAAGTTCGAATCGGTTGCACTGGCGGTGTTTTTTGAACGAAGTTCGAACATTTTTTGATGAAAATCCGAATTCCGAATTTTAAAATCCAATCGCTCGGGCGGGCAAAAAGGAAGGGGGTTGGGGGGAAGGAATTTTTGCCCGCCCTCGCTTTCCGATTCCAATTTTTTTCCGCCGCCGCCGAATTTCGTGCCAGTGAAACTGGTACGCCGCCCATGAAATTAAAGCACGATCATTCCCATCTAAAATAACGGGCAGCAAGATAGCCAAAAATCACAGTGTAAACAATGAGTACCAAAAGCGATTGCAATGAAATAGGTATTCCTTGCATGGCTTTTTGGATTGCATCTACTGATGCGCCAAGCGGTGTCCAATTGCTGATATTGAGCAACACGGCGGGCATAAGCGGACGCGGTAGCCATATGCCGCCGAAAAACATTAGTGCAAAAAACAGAAATGCACCGATCCCTTGAGCCACAGCATCATTTTTGATAATCGCGGCGATGCAAAGTCCAACGGCAAACAAAGAAGTAACGGTAAGGAAATTGGCCAGTAGAAACCCCAAGATATTCTTTGGTAGCTCAAGCCCGAAGGCGGCTACTCCGGCTACGGTCAATATGATGAATCCAGCCAGGACAATTGCCAAGTTAATCACGATTTGGGCGGCAAGCAACCACGAAGGCGGTACCGGCGTGACTGAAAGACGACGCAGGATTCCCGTTTCCCGATATTTGATCAAGGTGCGGGGCAGTATCATGACGGAGAGCGTTAGTATCGTCACCACGATGAGTATCGGAAAAGAGAGAGCAAAATATGAGAGACCGCCGAGATCGCTGCTCGTTTGCCTCAACACCGGGATGCTGCCGAAAACGACAAGCAGTAATAAAGGTATTCCAAGTCCGGTTCCTATACCTATCGGAGTACGCCAAGCCAGCCTGCTTTCATTAAGCAGTAGTTTGCCAAAAGCAGCGCGTGGTGTTTTTATAGTGTTGTTATTCATATTTATTGAGGTTCTGCCTCTCCTTGTATATGTATGCGACGGCCGGTTAATTTTACGAAAGCGTCCTCGAGCGTTGCCCCCTGCGTGTCCGCATCCAACGCCTCAATACCGTTTTTAGCTAAGGTCNGAATAACGGTATTGATGAGTTGTCCAGAGCCCACGACTTTGACATACTTTCCGTGGTGTTCGACGGTTTTCACTTCAGGCAATGCTTTGAGCAATTGATCATCGAATGGTTTGGATGGAACGAATCGCACTTGTTTGCCACCGGTAACTTTCTCAGTCAATCCGTGAGGCGTGTCGAGCGCTATAATGCGGCCGTGGTCGATCAAAGCCACCCGATCGCAAAGGCGCTGAGCCTCTTCCATAAAATGGGTGACCAGTATGATAGTAGTTCCTTGATCGCGGACTTTCTCTATAAGTTCCCATGTGTCAAGCCGTGCCTGTGGGTCAAGTCCGGTCGTCATTTCATCTAGTACAGCAATTTTCGGCTGACCAATAAGCGCCAAAGCAACCGACACACGTTGCTTCTGGCCACCGGACAGTGTTTTGTAGTAGCTGCCCAGTTTTTCGCTAAAACCAAGCGCACGTGCCAACTCTTCCGGATTTGCCGAGTTTTGGTAAAAAGACTGATACATGTCCAAAATCTCGCCGACCTTCAATTTGTCAGGGAAAGTGCTGAATTGCAATTGCACGCCAACAATTGGGTAAAGCGCGCCATGATCAATTTGCGGATCAAGGCCAAAAACGGAAATAGTGCCTCCGTCGGGGTGTCGCAAACCAGTCATACATTCGACCGTAGTTGTTTTGCCAGCCCCATTCGGGCCGAGCATTCCGAATATTTCACCCTCGTTCACCTCAAATGAGACGTCTTCCACTGCCTTGACGTCGCCATAGACCTTTTTGAGGTGCGACACTGTAATCGCTATTGTTCTTGAATTTTGTATCATACTCATCTTATATGTCTATTTCAATAAATCATCAACTTGAACTTCTAACGCTTTTGCGATTTTTTGCAAAGTTTCAATCGTTGGATTTGTTATTCCGCCAGTTTCAAGCTTGATGATTGAATTATAAGAAACATCCGCCACTTTTGAGAGACGATCTTGCGACAAGCCTTTGGNTTGTCTTAATTTCTTTATGTTCTTGCCAGTCAAGTCCTTTTTCTTCTGTAGTTTACCCCAAGATAAGGGCAATGTTTCCTTAAGGTGATCTTTTTGTGTAGACTCACCTTTAAATTATTGGTACTGTGCTCTTCACCGCCAGTATTTCCGAAAAGGGCCAATATGTAGCCTATTCCGGGTCGAGATCTAACCGGATATATTGAGCCTCCTGCTCTTTCTCAAAATCGAGTCTTAAGACTTAAACCATCCCGATGGCAATGTCCCCTTGAGGTGATCTTTTTGTGTAGACTCTCACCTTTAAATTATCGGTTACTGTGCTCTTCACCGCCAGTATTTCCCAAAAGGGCCAATATGTAGCTTATTCCGGGTCAAGATCTAACCGGATATATTGAGCCTCCCGCTCTTTCTCAAAATCGAGTCTTAAGNCTTANACCATCCCGANAACTGCTTTTTCAGACTCCATTCTAAGGATATGATTTTCCCTCTCATAGAGCTCATCCATCTTCAGGTAGCGCTTGCCCGTCAGCCACTCCTCATTCTGCTCGATACAAAGGGCCTAAGATGAGGCGAAGACAAGCCTGCTCATTAGGGAAGATACGCACTACCCTGGTTCTTCTTTTGATTTCCTGATTGAATCGCTCCAGCATGTTGGTGGTCCTCAGTCTCCTTTGGTGGGAGACGGGGAAGTAATAGCAAGCCAAGGTATCCTCTATTCCTTCTTCCAGTCTCTGAGAGAACTTGGGATAGTGATCCTCGTACTTTTTGATGACCTCGTTGACTCTGGATAAGGCAAAGCAACGATCAGGACTTGAGGAAAATACTGGTGAGCTCTNGGCCAATTTTCCCTTTATCCTTCCGGGGAATGCAATCGAGGAGGTTCCGGCAGAAATGAACCTGACAGCGCTGCCAGGAGACTCCCTGAAAGTGGCGCTCGACTGCCCGTCTAAGACCCTTATGGTTATCAGATACCACCAGTCTTACTCCTTTGAGTCCTCTTTCTTTAAGATCTCGGAATACTCTGCTCCAAGACTCTTCGGTCTCGGTTTGGGCAATGTCCACAGCGAGAATCTCTCGGTAGCCGTCTTCTCCTATACCCGTGATAATCAATACTCCCTGGGAGAGAACCTGTTTTCCAATTCTCACCTTCTCATAACGGGCATCAACAATTAAATAGGGATACTCCTTCTCCAATTGATGATTTCTCCAGAGGATAATCTCCTCATCTAAACCCTTGTTGAGCTCAGAGATATGAGATTTCGAGAAGCTGATTCCACATAGCTCCTCAGTTATGTGTTTGACCTTGCGAGTGGAAACTCCCTCAATGTACCTAGTCATCAGGGAGGCTACCAGAGCCTTTTCACTTCGCTGATACCGGCTAAACAGTTCGGTTTGGAATGTTCCTTCCCGATTCTAAAGGAGTCAGAAGCTGC
>AQRW01000071.1 GCA_000402295.1 Candidatus Aerophobus profundus SCGC AAA252-L23 | reverse complement strand
GAAGTGGATGACTACGGAGTGGTGGAGGAAAGACATTGCGGTTGCCTTTTAGATGAGCTGGGCTTCAGGACTCATCTTCATCACATTAGAAGTTTCTCCAAACTGACCAGTGAGGGAATGACCTTAATGGGAGCCGATGTTCTGAGAATTATCGAGGAGGTTCTCCCGGGAAGATTTGGCGGAGACTTGACTAACTACCAAATAGTTGAGGAAGAGGACAATAATGGCTTTACCCGAATATCCATTTTAGTAGATCCGGCCTTGGGCCAAATAAATGAAGAGGCGGTTAAAGAAGTTTTCTTGGAGGAGATAAAAAAGGTCACTCGAGCCACCCCTGAAGTCTGGCGACAGGCTGGGACCATTCAGCTTAGGCGAGCCCGTCCTATTCCTGGTAGGAGTGGTAAGATAATGCCTCTGAGGATTGAGGGAACGCGGCGTTGGGATATCTCTTCTCCCGAATGACATGAACCTTTCCTACACTCTTTTTTACCACCACGTCGGAATCAAGCTCAAAGTAGTTGCCGATAAAGGGGATGCCCAAAAAAGAAACACAAAATCTCCTTATTCTTGCAAAGGCAAGACGCAACCTCGGAGCACACTTACGAGGGATGTCCTCTGTTCCCAGAAAGAGACCCGGGGGGAAAATAAGCTTAACCCGGATAGACGCCGTTCACTTTTGATCTTCTTGGCAGAGTACCCAGTTAGCCCAGTCAAGAAAGCTGGGGTCAACTATTTCGTCAAGGGAGACTTTCTGGTCAATAAATTCATTTTGGTAGAGCCAGTCCTGGTAACTCATGAGACTATCTGTTTCCAAGTGACCGTCTGAATACATTAGGCTCCAACCGCACTCCAATAGGATCTCTTTTTCAATTTTCGTGTATTTATGAGAATTTCTATATTACGGGGACTCTTAACCTCATTATGAGTCCTTATTCCCTTCAAATAGGCCAGAATGAACCTGCAAGATAGTCCAACAGGTTGGGTCCAAAGAATATGGTACCAAACTGACAGCTTGGATAAATGAAATCGTACATCTCTCCGGCGTAGGCAAAAATGGTTCCAGAGGCCTGAGTTTTGATTCGGGCGAGCATAGGCTCGGCCAGCAGGGCGGCATCAAGGGCGCCGCCTTTCAGTGCCTGCACCCTCTCAGGTTGGCTAAGATTGACTATTTGAATATTGTCCAAGGAAACGCCAGCCTTTCTTAGAATCAGCCAGGTTCTAAAATAGTTCATATTACCGGGGTATCCCGGAGCGATTCTTATTCCCCTGAGATCTTGTAGACTGCGGAATTGGCCAGATTCACAGAGTTCTTTCCTCACAACTAAAGCCATTGACTTATCATGCTTGTCCAGATGTTCTTTGTCGGCGACAGCTCTTATGAAGACTCCGCGAGCTACAGCATTAAAGAAACTGGCTGAGATCCCCCCTGCCACAACATCTATTTGTCCCTGGCTCAGTGCTGGCATGGCCTCAGCACTGTGTTTGAATTTCACCAGTTTAACATCCAGTCCCTGCTCGGCAAAAATAGCCCTCTTCGATAGCGATGAAAATGGGAGCGAAAGAGAGAAAAGGTAGGGCGCACAGCTTAATAACGGTTGGTGGTGTATCGGGCTTCTCTTCACCCAGGGTAGTCTGTCCCATAAAGGCAAGACACAGCAAGGAAGCAATTGCCAAATATGAAATTCTTTTGAGCATTCGTCTGTTCATACTTTTGCATCCCCGTAGTCTGAACAGGCTGAAATCCTAATTCAAGAATGATACCTTTACTGCTACCTGGAATAGGTAGTATGCTCCAGGGCGTAGCTTGAATCTACCGGGCTATAATCCATAAGGATTGTCTTGAGAATATCAGAAATAGTATCTCAGTCAAACACTCGTATCAAGGCCACCTGAAGGGTCAGATAAAAAAACACTCTCTGCCCTATCTGGCATTAGTCTTAACCATCCCGTGTATATTTGATTCTTTTGTCCAGTTTTAAAACATAGGAAATGTATAAGTTCTGGTCATTAAGTAATTCTTCTCATCCAAAAACTGCTTGAAAAGTAATTCTCACGGAACCCCAGGCCTTTTAGCGGAGGAAATACCGATTTCAGCCTTTCTAAATGTAGACGATACATATAGCTCCCACACCAAAGAACTTCAAATTGATTGTTGTGTGTCAAGAAGGCCTGCAAGAGGTATTGTTCACTCCAGAATCTTTTTCTTCGTATCACCCAATCCTTGGGATAGTGCCTAGGAAAGAAAATGTCGTGGATATGAACTATGACTCCTGCTTTTAGTCTTGGTAGTACCTCCAGATAAAGAAAATTGACATCGCCTCCTATCCGAACGACGTGACTTGAATCGATGAACAAAATATCTCGGTCTTCCAATTGCGAAAAGAAGTCGACGTTAATCTCTTCTACTTTTTTGGGAATCAACTTCCACAAACCAGGGAAGCCTTTCTTCAATATCTGATTTGGATAAGGGTCAATTGAAATGAGCTTTGTCGTCTGTCCATCTGCTCGATTCATTAGACTGGCCCTGGCTGCCACATAGGTGGAATTACCGGACCCTATCTCGATTATCGTTCGAGGAACAAAATGACGAATCATAGCATGCAGCACAACGGCGGAAATGAACTCAAAGACTCCATTATTATTGATGTAATACGTATATGGGCTAGCCGTTTTGTTTAATGGAAAACTACATTCGTGCGAGAACTTTGCCAGGACATTTTGAAGTAGATCCACTTGTCTTTCGAGATTCAAGTCAACACCTACGAGTTGCGTTTCCCTCCAAAGGTCTCGTTTCAACTCAAGCATTTTAGTGTCAGGTATTGGGCTATAGAAGTGCTTCGGCATTACATGGATACCTAAATTTTGAAAAAGCTCAAACGTTGTCTGCGAACACAAAATCCTGGCTACCGCTCTCTTTATCACGCAGATTAGGTCCCCATTCCTCGACATACATCACATCCTTTCTACCCCAACTATAGCTCTGACTCTTTCTTGCCTCCCCGGTACTCCCACTTTCCCATCACTGTGGTCCAAAGAGAGATGAACATTATTTTGAGATCAAAGAAAAAACTCCATGTTTTTTACATAGAGCTATTCATAGCGAAATTTATCCCGACCAGACGCATCCTTGAGGTCGTAAATCTGGGTCACCAGTCCCACCAGCCCGGTAAGGTCTGGGTGAACCCAGTCCAGCCCAAATGGGTCAGTTATAAACTATACACCCAGGAACAAACAGTATTTGATACAGTCTCACCATCGATGATGACTCCAATTAGCTCCGCTTGCATATTTTCTCCTCATTGATTCACCCTTCCAGATATTATAGTAAAATTTGGCTATGAGGATAGTCTTCTGATGAACTGAGCTATCTTCTTCCTGGTGCCTTTTTGAAGGAGCATTCTCTCCTCAAGTTGGGGTGCACCCCAATCTGTTTTTGACTTCTCCTGGGATGCTGACTGCATCTTAATCTTGGGGACATTCAATTTCTCTGATCAAGTCAAATGAAGCGTAGGATAAAAAAACACTCTCTCATTCAATTTGTCCGGTCACAAAGCCTTTAAACTTGCTACCGCTTCCCGGTTTGACTTGCCTTCATCTCTTCACTATAATTGCTTTCACTATAAACTTGTCCTTCTCTACTAAGAGGTAGTTTCCTATGCATCTCATCTCTAAAGCNAAACAGTACTGGNACTTTACTACCGGCCTAAGGAGCTTTCTCAAAGATACTATTTCCTTAAAGGAAGCTAAAGAAATAGTAAAGTGGAGGATGGCTCATCGAGAGGAGTTATTCTTATCTATAGTTAAAAAAGGTATCTACCAATATAAAAAGAGTCCTTATCTAAAGTTACTTAATTTAGCTCAATGTGAATTTGCTGATATTGAGAAGATGGTAAAGAAAAAAGGAATTGAGCCTACCCTAAGAAAGCTAAAAGAAGAAGGAGTTTATATTTCCTTTGAGGAATTCAAAGCCAGAAAGCCTACTGTTCGCTCTGGCAAAACTTTCCACTTTGAAGAAGCTGATTTTGATAATCCTTATCTCTCCCGTTATTATGAGACTACCAGTAGTGGTTCTACCGGAGCGGGGACCAGGACCACTATTGATTTGGAGTTTGTTCGGCATGGAGCCTGCCATTACGTTCTGAGACTTTGGGCTCATGATCTGATGAACGTGCCCTGTGGCATCTGGTATCCGGTGGTGCCCACCGGAATGGGGACAGTCTCTCTGCTGCAGTACACGAAAATGGGCAAGATTCCCCTAAAATGGTTCTCCCCGGTAGATAAAAGAACTATTCGACCCACCCTGAGAAACAAAATGCTGACTAATTATATTATCTATATGGGCAGAGTATCGGGAGTAAAGCTACCTCAGCCAGAGTTTGTTGATTTAGGGAGTGCTTCAGTCATTGCCCGATGGATGAGAGATACCATAAAGGCTCACTCGGGTTGCCTTTTCAGTACTTTCGTTACCTCAGCAGTGAGAGTCTGTGCGGCCGCAAAAAGAGAAGGAATTAGCCTTAAAGGAACTAGGTCTAGTATAAAGCTGCCCAAGCCAGAATTTGTCGATTTAGGTAGTGCCTCTATCGTTGCCCGATGGATCAACGAGGCGGTAAAAGCGGACTCAGGCTGCCTTTTCAGTACTTTCGTTACCTCAGCAGTGAGAGTCTGTGCGGCCGCAAAAAGAGAAGGAATTAGCCTTAAAGGAACTAGGTCCTGTATAAAGCTGCCCAAGCCAGAATTTGTCGATTTAGGTAGTGCCTCTATCGTTGCCCGATGGATCAACGAGGCGGTAAAAGCGGACTCAGGCTGCCTTTTCGGTACTTTCGTTACCTCAGCAGTGAGAGTCTGTGCGGCCGCAAAAAGAGAAGGAATTAGCCTTAAAGGAACTACCTTCTTTGTGGCTGGCGAGCCCCTTACCGANGCCAAACTGAGGAGTATCACCGCGGCCGGAGCTAAAGTTGTTCCCAGCTACGCTAGCACCGAGCTGGGAAGTATTGGCTGTGGTTGTCCTAATGCCTTGGTTATAGATGATATTCACCTCTTTAATGATGCCCTGGCTCTGATCCAGTGTCCTCGAAGGGTAGAAGTAAGTAATTTGACTGTCAACTCCTTTTTCTTCACCTCTCTTCTTTCCTCTTCCCCTAAGATTCTACTTAATTGCGAAGTGGATGACTACGGAGTGGTGGAGGAAAGACATTGCGGTTGCCTTTTAGATGAGCTGGGCTTCAGGACTCATCTTCATCACATTAGAAGTTTTTCCAAACTCACCAGTGAGGGAATGACCTTGATGGGAGCTGATGCTCTTAAAATTGTAGAGGAAGTTCTTCCCAGACAATTTGGGGGAAACTTAACCAGCTACCAGATCCTGGAAGATGAGGATAATAACGGTTTTACCCGAATATCTATTTTGATAGATCCGGCCCTGGGCCAAGTAAATGAAAGAACAGTTAAAGAAGTTTTTTTTCAGGAGATCAAGAAGGTTACTCGAGCTACTCCGGAAGTCTGGCGCCAGGCGGGAACTATTCAGGTGAAACGGGCCAGTCCCATTGTTAGCCGGAGCGGCAAGATAATGCCCCTGAGGGTTGAGAAAACTTGAGGTTAAGATATGTTTTACCTGAATTGAGGTGAAATCAAGGAGTTAAAAAGATGAAAGCAAGATTATCCACAAAAGTAGCTGTGCTGGTGTCCATCCTGGTGCTTCTGTTGAACTGTACGGGTCCTATTTCTGCAGCAGCTACCACTGAGCAAGAATCGGTATGTTTGAAGGTAGCCCTACTACCTTTCCTTTCCTTTGCTCCTTTCTTTATTGCCATTGAGGAGGGGTACTTTGCTGAGCAGGGGTTAGAGATTGAGTTTATTCGGTTCAAGACAGATGGGGAGCACTTGGTACCCCTCTCCCAGGGAATGATAGATGTGGGGGGAGGGGCAGTTACGGCGGGTTTTTTGAATGCCCTCGCCCGAGGGATGAACCTACAGATAGTGGCCGGTAAGGGTCATGTAAGAAAAGGAGAGAGATATACAGGAATGTTGGTCCGTAAAGACTTATGGAACAAAGGGGAGCTTACTACCCTATCTGACCTAAAGGGAAGGAAAATTGCCCTGGGCATGGTGGGGGGCTCCTCACAGTATAACCTGGAATTAGCCTTAGGGAGCACCGGTTTGAAGTTTGAGGATGTAGAAATAGTTTATATGGGCTTTCCAGATATGATAGAAGCCTTGAAGAGGGGGGCAATTGATGCCGCTAGTATGGGGGAACCGCTCCTTACCAAGGCTGAAGAACTGGGAGCTGCTGTTGGATTCAAGCCTTACCAGGAAGTGCTTCCGGCGCGCCAGGTAGGAGTAATATACTTCGGCCTCAATTTGTTGGAGAAACGGCCGGATATCGGAAAGAAATTCATGTTGGCCTATCTGAAGGCGGTGAGAATCTATAATCAGGGCAAAACCCCGAGAAATCTAGAAATTATTGAGAAGTATACCAAGATTGATAAGGAAATACTGAAGAAATGTGTTTGGCCCTCTCTCAATTCCAATGGACACGTCTTAATGGACCACATCCTGGACTTGCAGGACTGGCTTTACGATAATGGATTTGTAGACACTAAAGTAAAGTCTGAGGAGATGATAGATACCAGTTTTATAGAATGGGCCAATGAGGAGCTTTCTGGAGAATAGAAATAATGATAACCGGTAAGTTCTAAAAAGTAAGGTTCAGGGAGCTTTAGATGTCCCAAGGAAATCTTTTTTAGTCTGGGTAGGGGAGGTTTTAACCTCCCAATTGTTTTTTAACTCTTGCTTCACCGAGGGCGACTGAACAAAAGATATGTTGAGTTTCAGGAGAGAATGGACAAGGGACAGGTGCAG
>AQRW01000070.1 GCA_000402295.1 Candidatus Aerophobus profundus SCGC AAA252-L23 | reverse complement strand
AAGACCAAAGGGATTATGCCGGTTCATTATGGGGGCTACCCGGTAAATATGGACAGGATCATGGAAATTGCCCAGAAATATCATCTCTTGGTCGTAGAGGACACGGCTGAGGCGCATGGTTCAGAATGGCGAGGCAAAAAAGTAGGCTCAATCGGTGATATGGGCTGCTTCAGCTTTCAGATGGGTAAGCCCCTCACCTGTGGTGAAGGTGGAATGGTACTTACTAATAGTGAGGAGTTGCAGAATAAATGTAGTGCTTACGGTGACTTTGGCAGAAGACCAGAAGATACCGCCATATTTGCCAGCACGGATTTTGCTTTTCGGGAAGCAATTAAACAAGCTAAATATGTGCCTTATGTTCCGGCGGGAGATTGTCGCCTGTCCGAATTCCTGGGAGCTCTTTTGTTGGTTCAACTGTCCCGCCTGGATGAACAAATAGAGGTAAGATATAAAAATGGAGAGTATCTTGCGGCTGAGCTGGAAAAAATTGGAGGGATATCGGCTTTAAAGAAAGATCCTCGGGTAACCAAAAGAAGCTATTATTATTACTTCCTCAGATATGATGCTTCTCAGTGGAACGGTATCCCCCGAGATAAGTTTATGCAAGCCTTAGCTGCTGAGGGCGTATCTCTTAGCAAAGCGCATAACTACCCGGTGTATAAGTATCCTCTTTTTAGAGAGCCCTTTGGAAGGACCGGGTGTCCCATTAGTTGTTCATTTTATGGGAGAAAGATTGATTATTCCAAAGTTAGATGTCCCGTAGCGGAGCGAGTTTATCAATCAGAGATAATGGCTTCGAACAAGAACTTTCTTATGGAAAGAGAAAATGTAAATAAAGTCCTGGAGGCTATTCACAAAATTAGAGAAAACATGGGGGAATTAACCTAAGAACAGATAGACCGTAACGAAATGAAACCGGGCAAGTAGTTGATTTAGCAAAGCTACCCCGGGATGTATAGACTGATACCGAGGAGGTATGAATGAGGGTTAATACGGCAAAACAACGTATGTTAGAAGGTAAACCGGCTATTGGAGCCGAAGCTGGACTGGGATCACCTTTAGCTGCCGAGATTCTTTCCTTGGCTGGTTTTGACTTTGTCCAGGTAGACAATCAACATGGCTCCTGGAATCATGAGACTACTATGTCGGCTTTTAGAAATATTTGTTTGGGATCAGCAACACCTATGGCTCGAGTTGGGCAGAACGACTTTTATGCCATTGGCAATTTACTTGACCGGGGAGCATTAGGTATTGTGGTGCCGATGGTGGAAACAGTAGAGCAGGCCAGGGCAGCGGCTTTTGCTGTGCGATATCCACCTCGGGGAGGTCGCTCTTGTGGTGCTTTTGGAGCGGGATTCTATGGTTCCGACTATATGAGCCGGATTGACGAGGAAGTGTTTCTGGCAATTCAGATTGAGACACAACGGGGTGTCGATCAAGCTGAGAAGATTATGGCCGTTGATGGCATAGATGGCTGTTGGATCGGACCATATGATCTGGCTAAATCTATGGGTGTTGATCCTGAGACTGAAGCGGGGAAAGAAGCCCATGAGGCAGCTATCCTCAAGGTATTGGCCGCTTGCCGCAAGACCAACAAGATTCCCGGTATCTGGGCAGCTTATGGTAACGGGCCGCGTCGGATAGAGCAGGGGTTTCTCTTTGTAGTGGTAGCCGGTGACTCGGAATTTGTCATTAATGGAGCCAAGGAGACCTTGCGTAAGCTAAGGTGATTGGGCCAAGTTTTTTTGGTGAGGATGAATCTTGTTTTTATCTTAAGTTTTTGCATTTGCACAACAAATAGGTGGACAAGAAGCACTGAGTAAAACAACGCTAACTTCCTTTTCTTTAACTGCCTTGAGGATTTTATTTAGGCAATCAGAGGTATCAAAAAGGTCAGCTTTAAAGAAATACTTCACTCCACAAGCTTGTACCAATTTCTCCAGAGAAATAGCTACTGTTTCCTGAGCCATAGCAGTTCTTCCTGTCCCTGGATTGGGTTGACTGCCGGTTTCGGCAGTTTTGTGGTTATCAAATATAAGGAAAGTTATTCTGGCTTTATTGTAAACGGCATTGATGAGAGATTGAATGCCCGAATGGAGAAAAGAAGAATCACCCATAATGGCGATCAATTCTTGGTGACTGGTTCCCGCGTGATACATCCCACTAACTACGGAGGGACTTATTCCCATACAGCAGGTAGATATCAGATTTTTGTATGGTTCTCCGGCTCCCCAGGAGACTACGCCTACTCCTCCTACACAAATTGGATCTTCCATTTTATTTAGAGCCTGACGGAGAGCCTGGTGGCCCGCTAGAATGGGACATCCTTCAGCCCAACGAGTTCTCTTGTTAGCCTGAATGTGTTCTTGGGAACGGATGGCTAGAGGCCGCGGGGAAACATCCTGTCCCAAGAAACGTCTGAGGCCTATTTCGATGTCTCTTTGATCAAGAGAACCTTCCCTGGGCAAATCGCCAGTCATTTTTCCTCGGATTGGGATATTCAAATTCTGGATTCTTTCCTCTATGTATGGTTCTATTTCTTCAACTACTAAAACTCTTTCCAGAGATTTGGTAAACTCAGAGATAATGGATCTGGGGAAAGGATATACTACTCCCAGGCTCAAAATTTTGAATGATTTGGAGGCACACTTAGTAGCTTCTCTAATCTTCTTCAAAATTGGTCCGGCGGTGATGATACCTAAAGTCGCCTTCTGGTTTCCCTCTGTTCTATTAAATTTTGATGAACTTAACTCTTCCTCTGCGAGAGTCAACCTTTTATGTCTGTTGCGGTTGGTCTCCAGAATATAGGTTCCCAGTGAGAGATGTTCTTTGTCCGGTTTGAATCTAAAATTATCTGGACTATCTTCTTTCTGAGGTAATTGGCCCAACCGAACCTCTTCTGAAAATTTAAGAAAGGTACTGGAAAAACGAAGCAGTACAACTATTCCGTATTTCTCTGAAAGGCTAAAGGCGTATCTGGTTATATCCAGAACTTCTTGAGGGGTAGACGGCTCCAACATAGGTAACATAAAGAGGGGCGCATAATACCGATCATCCATTTCATTCTGAGAAACAATTCCTCCTGGGTCAGCTCCGGCGACAATAACCAAGGCTCCCTTTATGCCGGTGAAAGCAGCCATCATAATGGCATCACTAGCTACATTGATTCCCACGTGCTTGATGGCCACCAGCGACTTTTTTCCTACCATAGCTGCACCAAAGGCACAAGCTACCGCCTCTTTCTCGTTGGAACTCCACTCTACATGTATACCCTCTCCTCTTTCTCTGGCCAGACTCTCAATTATACCGGTTATCGGACCACCCGGGTAGCCAGTTGCCACACTAACACCGGACTCCAGGGCACCTCGCGCTACCGCTTCTACCCCATTCAACTTCATTGTCTCTAAAAGTTCCACTTTTGGTGAATATGGAAGTTTTGCTTTTTCTCTTTTACCTGCCATCATTACTTTGTTCTCCTTATCGGGCGTAAGCATGCCTGTTGTTATGCAATGTTCCAAGTCCGATTCAGTGTTTAGAATCGTATTATCGACCACAACACTTTTTGTACTTTTTACCGCTGCCGCAGGGACAAGGATCGTTACGTCCTACTTTTGGTTTGCTTCTTCTCGTTATCTTGGGGTTGAGAAGTCGCTCTATATCGGAAATATCTTCCGGCTTATCTGGTTCTATTCCAACAATAACTTTCCAGCTATGTTCTTCAGAGATAGACAGAATTTCTTTGGCTCTTGTTGGTGTTTGAACGTGTACAACCGCCGGTCGTTTATTGCTTCCTAATTTTGCCATAATTTTCTCTACCTTGTTTTATATTGAATCTACCTACCACTTATTTAAAAACTTTCTAATGGTGTCCTTTGGGAGATGGCCTTCAAAAATTGAGCCGGGCTTAAGATTTTTATTCCTTGGTACTCTTTCAAGGGTAAGAGATGACGTTTGTCTCCAGAGACAATATATTGAACCTTGCCCTCTACGGCACACTCGAGAATGCGGTTATCATCTTCTTTTTTCTTTATAACATTCAGTCTCTGGGTCGGGGTTACTAAAGTGGAAATTTCTTTTATTGCTGAAACTGTTATCTCAACTATATCTAAGCTAAAGCCAAATTTTCTTTGAAGGACTCCTTTGAACTCTTCTAATATTTCTTCAGAGATTAAGATCTTAATTTTTCCCTCTTCGGCTGAATCCAGTATCTGTTCAGGATTTCCACCAAAGAGAGTAGCTGAAACTAAAACATTGGTATCAATTACCACTTTGACCATAAGCTTATTTTTTCACTTTTTCAGAGCGGTACTCATCAATCAATCTCTCGACGTCTTCCTCTTTAATTCCAAGTTTTGCTGCTTTTCGAGCTCCATATTCCCTGATTTTCTCCCACCTTTTCTTTCTTATGTATTGCCTTACAGCTTCCCGGAAAAACTCACTTTTGGTCATCCCTTCCTCTTTAGCGAGTTCGTCAATTTGTTCGACCATTTGTGGTGGTAAAGATAAAGTTTGGATTTTAGTTGTTCGCAACATAACCTCCTTATTACTAAGTATTAATTTAAGTATATTTTATTTGAAAAAGATTGTCAAGGGTTGAATTTATTGCGGATTTACCCGAACTTATTGGTGGTGAGTGATTAGGATGAGGGTATAACATTAATTCTCGCCGATCAAAGATTCCCCGCTAATTTATCTACTGCTTCCTTCCAAGAAGTGGCTTCCTGGCCAAATTTTTCATTAGAGAACCGATAATCATGTTTTCTAATAAATTCCTCCAGCTCGGATGAATATTTTCTTAAACTATCCATTTGGTACTGTTTAAGAGTATCTTTTCCCTTTTGCTCGGATAATCTGGAATAAACTACAAGAAAATGATGCATACATAGTCCAAAACTTTGTCTATAACGATCTTGAAAATTTTTGTGAGAGAAATTTTCTATGAAGATTTGGAGGTAATCTTTTTCTACTTCATCTGCAAGCTCACAAAGAGGACATCTTTCACCGAGAGAGGGGATTTCCTTCTCTTTCTCCATTTTTTCGATGATAGTGGAACATATATCCTGATAAATTATGGCCACCCCTAAGTGATTGTCCATCTTCTTAGCCAACTGGGCATGTTTAGTACAAAATCCGCATGATTTCCTCAATTTTCTCCTAACCCCAGGATCATTAACAAATTCATAAAAAAGAGTATTCATATATTTATATTCAGACTTTTGGACAAGGAAACAAATAGGACAGGTCTTTTCCTCTAAGGCATCCGATAACTCAAAGTCCATAATATTGTAAAAATCTGTTTTTTGTAAGACCTTTTTCCTCAAATTTTCATCTCTATAGACTGAAAATCTACAGTCTCTAAATTTTTTGTTTTTTTAATTTATGGTAATTAACATTTTTGTCAACTTTTTGTCACAATTGATAGGAGAAACTCTTGACAATGGTCGGAATATGTTTAGAATGTAGAGTGTCAATTAGGTGAATGAGGAAGATAGGGGTATCCAACGGTCACTACAAGTTGACAGAAGATAGTAGTGAGCAGGACGAGGTATTATAATCTTACCTTTCGCTTCATCTTTATTGCAAAAAGATAACTTTGATAACTCTGTGTTTTAAAGCGGGGTTTTGTTTTTTTGATAGTCTGGAAAGCTCTCCACCGATTGAGTTCCTTCAGTACACAATTCTCACTTCTTACTCTGGTGCTTTTCTCCATCTCTAAATGGGTTTACTATTTGCGTCTCTCAATTCTTTTGGATATTCTACTTGTGTTGACAGATATTGAAGTTTATGACATAGTACAGTTGTAAGTAGTTATTGAGAGAGCTTTAGTGTGCTCTTCCTGTGAGAGTAGCCCCCCCATAGGTTTTTCTCCTACCCGAAGAAATCAACACTCCACACTAAAATCCCAATATTTTTGACTAAAAGAAATTATGTGTTCTCAGGAAAACAGGGTATCACCGGAAGTTAATTGGTGACAGAAAGGAGGTGATATCGATGGCAGAAGAAGGAACAGTTAAGTGGTTCAACGACCGAAAAGGCTACGGGTTTATCTCCCGGGCCGAAGGTGAAGATGTTTTTGTCCATTTTTCCAACATTGCCCAAGGGGGGTTTCGAAGTTTGGAAGAAGGTGACAAAGTAACCTTTGAAGTTGAGCAGGGTGAGAGAGGTTCTCACGCTGTTAATGTTACTAAGTTGAGTTCTGAGCAAAGCGGCAACCAGGCTGAATAGGTGTAGGTGGGATAGAGTAGAGAAGCTTTGTCTTCAGTTATCGAAGTTTGGCCGGGATAGCGATGTTCATGCTGGGTTTGCAGGGTTTTATTCCTGGTCTGGGTGATGATTTCTTACTTTCCGGACCGTGAAGAGAACTGCGAGATACGTATTAGAATTAAGAAGGAGATCTGAATGAATATTTACGTGGGTAACCTCTCCAGTCAGGTTACCGAAGGGGATTTACAGCAAGCTTTTGAAGCTTTTGGCGAAGTTGCATCGGTTAGAGTTATTAAAGATAAGTTCAGTGGTGAGTCGAGAGGATTTGGATTTGTGGAAATGCCCACAAAAGATGAAGCTCAGTCCGCGATCAGCGGTATGAACGAGCAAGAGCTTAAAGGACGAGCTCTCCGGGTGAATGAGGCTCGTCCTCGCTCCGAAGGCCGCCAAGGTGGTCGCGGTGGAGGTGAAGGTGGTCGCGGTGGA
>AQRW01000069.1 GCA_000402295.1 Candidatus Aerophobus profundus SCGC AAA252-L23 | reverse complement strand
GCTTCCTTAAAAGCCTCGTCAGCAGCCACCATCCCTAACTGAGTAAATCTATCCATTCTCCTGGCTTCTTTGGATGAGAGACATCTACTATAACTAAAGTCTTTCACCTCACCAGCCATTTGAGAACGATAAGAGGAGGGATCGAATAAACTTATCCTTTTTACGCCATTTGCACCGGAGAAAATAGACTCTTCAAATTTAGGAACGCCGATACCAATGGGAGAAACTACACCCATTCCGGTCACTACCACCCGCCTCATTCTCCCGACCTCCCTCCAGAGTTTTTTGATTTATTTATCACCTTTGATTGATTCCTTATTTTTCTAAATGATTCTCAATGTAATCCACTACTTTTTGCAAGGTAGTTAGTTTCTCAGCTTCCTCATCTGATATATCTATGTTAAATTCTTCTTCCAGGGCCATAATTAACTCCACTGTATCAAGGGAATCTGCTCCCAAATCTTCCACAAACTTGGCTTCCGCAGTAATTTGAGACTCATCTACTCCCAATTGTTCATTGGTAATTTCCTTAACTTTTTTCTGAATTTCGTCTTTAGTCATTATCTGTTCTCCTTAGTTTTTTCTTTACTTTTTGAAATTCTTTAATTAGATCCACATTTTTGTCAAAACTACATTCCCATTCCTCCATCTATTTTTATCACCTCTCCCGTAATGTATCCAGCTCTATCAGAAATTAGAAAAGAAACTAAATTGGCTACTTCCTTGGTCTTACCCGCTCTTCCCAGGGGAATTTGGGAAATAAAAAATTGTTGTTTCTCCGGCTCCAACCGTTTGGTCATAGGAGTATCTATAAATCCAGGTGCTACCGCATTAACAGTGATTCCTCGCCTGGCGAACTCTCTGGCTGCACTTTTAGTGAGAGCAATAATACCGGCCTTGGAAGCTGCGTAATTAGCCTGACCGGCATTACCTCTCAACCCTATAATCGAAGAAATATTAACAATTCGCCCATAACGTTGGCGAAGCATATACTTGGAAACGGCCTTCAAGCAGTTAAACGTCCCTTTGAGATTTATCCTAATTACCTGATCCCAATCTTCCTCTTTCATTGTGAGAATCAGCCTATCATGGGTAATACCGGCATTGTTGACTAATATATCAACCACCTTAAATTTGTCAATCACTATTTTCACTGCTTGCTCAACTTCCTGGTAAGAACCAACATCAACCTTAAGCGAGAGCCCCTGGCCTCCTTGACTGGTTATCAGATCAATTAGTTTTTGGCCGGCTTCCTCAGACACATCAAAAATAACTATCCGGAGGTTTTGCTTGCTCAATTCCAGACAAATCTCCCTACCAATACCTCGAGCGCCCCCGGTTACAATGGCTAACTTGCCATTCTTATTCATTCCCCTTCTCCTAAAAACTTTATTGCTTCTTGCATATCCTCTGGAAGAGGGGTTTCAAACTGCATCCATTCTTTCCTTAGAGGATGGTAGAAACCCAGGGTCTTAGCGTGAAGATAGACTCTTTCTATTTTTCGGGGAAATTTCTCTTTTTTCCCACCGTAAACCCGGTCCCCCACCACGGGACAACCCACAAAGCGAAGGTGTATCCGAATCTGGTGAGTCCTACCCGTGAGAGGATGAAGCTCCAGAAGACTCCATTTCTCTGCCCAGGTATTTACCACTTTGAAATGAGTAATGGATTCACGCCCGGTTTGAGTTAAAATCATTTTGTTTCCAGCTCGAGGGCTTCGGGCAATTCTGGCCTCTATAACTCCCTCATTTCGCCGGGGTACTCCCCTTACCAGAGCAAGATAAATTTTTCTCACCTCTCTTTTTCTGAACTGGGCACTTAAAGCAAGATGAATCAAATCATTCTTGGCTACTACCATAATCCCTGAAGTACCTCTATCCAGTCGATGAACAATTCCCTGTCTTAAAGGCCCGGAGACCTGGGAAAGATGCGGGGAGTAATAAATTAATGCGTTAACTAATGTTCCTTTCTGTTCTAACCGAGTTGGATGAACAATCATTCCCGCTGGCTTATTCAAAACTAAAAGAGAGTCATCTTCCCAGATAATCTGTAGAGGAATAGGCTCAGCTTCTAATATCTCAGGAGAAGCTGGGGGAATTTCTACTCTAATCAAGTCTGTCCGTTTTAAACGATGTGAGGGCCTTACCTTTTCCTCGCTTACAGTAATATCTCCCTGCTGCACCAGAGTCTGGATGAAAGAGCGAGAAAGAAAATTCAGCTTATTTCTAACAAAAAGATCTAATCTCTCCCCTTCCGCGAAGCTTCCCTCAAATAGATAATTTCTTCTCATTTCATCTCACCATTAGGGAGAATTTTTTTCTTCTTTCTTTTCCTCAGGTATAAAACATTCAAAGAAAAGATACCCAGACCCAGACTAATAAATTGAGGTTCGGTCATATTAAGAAAAATGCGAGGATAGTCAGCTCTAAGAAATTCAATGAGAAAACGATGAAGAGCATACAGGACCAAAAACAAAAAAAAGATTTGGCCGGTCCTATTTATCTTTTTTCTCAATTTTCTTAAGATAAGAAAAATAATGAAAAGATCCAATGAAGAAATTAGTTGAGTAGGGATTAATTTTTCACCCGGGAAAGAATCGCCCGCTGGAGAACCGGGAGGAAAAACAAAACCAATACGGCTGGGCCATCCATAACAACAACCATTGAGAAAACAACCAATTCTTCCGATAGCAATGCCCAAACTAAGAGAAGGAGCAGTCAAGTCAGCAATCTCAAAAAAAGGGAGGCTAAATTGATGAGTAAGGTAGAGACCTACTATTAGGGCAAAAACTAAGCCTCCATAGAAAACAAGTCCTCCTTGCCATACTTTCACCGACTCCAGAGGATAGTGAAAAAAATACTCACTATAATGAATCACATAAAACGCTCTGGCCCCAGCAAGACCACTTACTAACATCCAGAAGGATAAAGAGACAATCTCTGCCTCAGGTAATTTCCTTTTTCCAGCCAGATGAAGAAAATAGAGCATAGAAATTAGGAAAGCTAAAGAGACAAAGACACCGTAACTGTAAATTTTCAAAAAACCAATTTTGAGAAGAATACGATACATAGCTCTTCACCGCTTAGGTGAAAATTTCAAAATTTCCCATAAGATAATCCCCCCTCCTACCACTATGAGCACATCTGCTATATTAAACACCGGCCATACTCTAAAGTCAAGAAAATCGATAACTCCATTTTGCCAGATACGATCAAAAAGATTTCCTGTCAAACCTCCCATTATCAAACCTACTGCCCCGGAAACCCTTTTATTGACAAAAAATAGCTTTCTCCAGAGCCAAAGGAGAAAAAGGATAACCATAAAATGAACAAAGATAATCGAATAGAGATTGACCAACAAGAGACCAAAAAAAATATTTCTGTTTACCAGATAGGTTAGGGAGAAAAAATGAGGGATAATACAGATAGATTCGTTCCGGTCAAAGAATGACCGGAACCAGAATTTACTGAACTGGTCAGCAAAAAAACTAAGGCTGAATATTAGGAAAAAACGCATCAGGAATCTACTATCCCCCAACACCTTTCACACAAAGTGGGATATTTCTTGTTTCCCCCGACCCGAGGACTATAATTCCAGCATCGTAGGCACTTTCCTCCCTCAGCTTTTTTGACTTTTACTATCAGGTTTTCTGCTTCTTTTAGCTCAATTTGAGAAACAATAAGAACTTCTTTTAATTCATCACCCAGACTGGCCAAAAGAGACAAGAGATGAGAAGGAGCCTCAATGACTACCTTAGCTTCCAGCGAAGAAGTGACAATCTTGGACTGTCTTTTTTCTTCCAGAACTTTCAAAACTTCCTCGCGGACCCTTAAGATCTCTTCCCACTTTTTTTCCAGTTCCTCATCTATTACGTCCTCGTCAACCTCAGGCCAGGAAGATAAGAATATACTATCTTTTAAATTAATCTGATCATCTGACAGCAACTCCGGATTATTTTTTCTTATACTCAAGCAGACTTCCTCCGAGGTGAATGAAAGAACCGGTGCAGTTAAATGAATCAGGGTCATCAGCAAATGATAAAGTGCCGTTTGGGCAGAACGTCGCTCCTGAGAATTTCGGGAAAAAGTATAGAGTCTATCCTTAAGCACATCAAAAAAGAAAGCACTTAAGCGGGTACTGGTAAAATGATGAATCAAGTGAAAAGCTTCATAAAACCGAAAAGATTCATAATGAGCGGTAACTTTTTTTATCAGAGATTGAAGCTGAGAAAGAACCCAACGATCAATTTCTCTCATTTCTTCAGACTTAACGGCATTTTCCGGAAAACAAAAGTCGTGTAAATTACCCAGCAAAAATCTGTAGGAGTTCCTCATCCGCCGGTAAATATCTATAGTTTGTCCAAGAATCTCTTTAGAAACCCTGATATCCTGAGTATAATCTTCCAGGCAAACCCATAGTCTCAATATTTCTGCTCCCCAACGGTCGATAATTTTGGCCGGATCTACCACATTGCCCAGTGACTTGGACATTTTCTTTCCCTGAGCATCTACTACAAATCCGTGGGTGAGGACCTTTTTAAACGGTGGTCTTTCCTTAAGGGCCACCGCGGTAAGTAGAGAGGTCTGGAACCAACCTCGATGTTGATCAGATCCCTCCATATATATATCGGCCGGATCTCGGAGACTTTCTTCCCGAGCTAATACACTTTGGTGGGAAATACCCGATTCAAACCAGACATCGATAATATCTTCTTCCTTTTTAAACTGTCTCTTTCCACACTTAGGACAAGAAAATCCTGGAGGGATAAAGACCTCAACTTTTTTTTCAAACCAAACATCGGATCCCTTCTCCCTCACCTTGGAAGCTATGGACTCAATGATTTCCGGCTCCAGGACGAACTCATCACAATTACTACAGTAGATAACCGGAATGCCCACTCCCCAGTATCTCTGACGGGATAGACACCAATCCGGTCTTTTCTCCAGCATACCGAGCATTCGGCTCTGGCTCCGAGAAGGAATCCACTCCACTTTTTTCCTCACCAGCTTCATGGCTTTTCTCCTCAGATCGTGTTTGTCTACTCCAAGAAACCACTGAGGAGTAGCCCGAAAGATCAGAGGACCTCCACAGCGCCAGCAATGAGGATAAGAATGAGAAATTTTTCCAGAGGAAAGTAAAAATTCCTCTTTTTTAAGCCAGGCGATAATAGGATCATTGGCCTCAAAAACTGACATTCCGGCAAATTTATGTACACTCTCAAGAAATCTTCCCTCATCGTTAACTGGAGCATATACCGGCAACTGATATTTTAAACCCAGAAAATAATCTTCCTCTCCGTGCCCGGGAGCAATGTGAACACAGCCGGTTCCCTCCTCTACGGTGACAAAATCAGCCATAACAGTTTTTAATTCTTCTCCGGTAAGAAGCTGGGAATAAGTTAATCCTTCCAGGTCTTTACCTGTAAATTCCGCTAAGGTCTCGCCTTCTCCCGGAGCTGCTTCTTTCCTTACCCTTCCCATTGCCTCTTTTGCCAGAAGGAGAACTTCTTGATTAAATCGGACAAATACATAAGAAAACTTTGGGTGTAGAGCCACTGCCCGATTTGCCGGAAGAGTCCAGGGAGTAGTGGTCCAGATTACCAGATAAACAGGAAGAGAAGTTTTAAGCTCTGAGGGATAATCCTTAAGAGGAAATTTTACATAAATTGAATGAGATATCTTATCTTTATATTCAATTTCTGCCTCTGCCAGAGCTGTTTGGCATTGAGGACACCAGTGAACCGGTTTAAGACCTTTGTAGATATATCCTTTTCTGGCCAAAGTTCCAAAAGCAGAGATAATCTCTGATTCGTACTCCCAATCCATAGTAAGGTACGGTTTCTCCCATCGACCTAAAACTCCCAATCTTTTAAATTGCCCTTTCTGTTTTTCTACATAATGAGCCGCATATTCTCTGGCTTTCTTCCTGAATTCCAGTTGGGACATCTCACTTTTGTTAATTCCCAGTTGTTTAAATAACTGATGTTCAACCGGTAAACCATGGCAATCCCAGCCCGGAACATAAGGAGCATCAAACCCCTGCATGGTCTTAAATTTCACTACCACATCTTTAAGGATTTTGTTAAGAACCTGCCCTAAATGTATGTCACCGTTGGCATAAGGGGGACCATCATGAAGAATAAATTTAGGACTTCCTTGCTTCCTTTCCCTTATCTTTGAGTAAATTCTCCCTTCTTGCCAAAACTTAAGAATCTCTGGTTCTTTTTCGGGAAGTCTGGCTCTCATAGGAAAATTGGTCCGGGGGAGATTAAGCGTTTTCGAGTAATCCATCTTTCTCCTCTTTTCTTACAGTCGGGCAACCACCGGCTTGATAAGACGAGTTAGAACCGATTCAGCTTTTTTGGCTACCTCAATTACCTTTTGAGAATCCAGCGGCTCAAGGCAATCCGGTATACACTCGTCCGTAACACAACTGATTCCCAAAACTCGCAGATTGCAGTGACGGGCAACAATCACCTCCGGGACAGTAGACATTCCCACCACATCAGCTCCAATTCTACCCAAA
>AQRW01000068.1 GCA_000402295.1 Candidatus Aerophobus profundus SCGC AAA252-L23 | reverse complement strand
CTTCCACCATAAGGCGGACAAGAGGATGGGAAAATAAAAGAAGTGAGTGAAAATAACACCGGTTTCAAGTACTACATGGAAGTAATAAGTAAGGAAGCAGCAAATGCCCAGGAGAATAACGATTACCAAAATTTTGTATTTTTCTTGTTTCATTTCCACTCCAATTTTTGGCAAATAAATGGCTTATTCTACTTCATTCTTAGCTTTTCCAGAAATAGCCGGCAGATAAATCTTGAAAACTGAGCCTTGGTTTACCTTACTGTCAACATTAATCCAGCCTTGATGTTGTTTTGTAATCCCATAGACCACGGATAAGCCAAGACCGGTGGCCTTGGCCATTCCCTTGGTAGTAAAGAACGGCTCGAAAATATTCCTGATTATCTCTTTGTCCATACCCACCCCGGTATCCTGAACCGTGAGACAAACAAACCTTCCTGGGCGAGCCTGATTGTGGGTCTTCGAATAGGACTCATCAAGACGGACATTCTCCGTCTTGATGGTGAGCTTACCGCCTTTGAACATAGCATTTTTAGCATTGAGGGCTAAATTCATAATTATCTGTTCTATTTGTCCCTCATCAGCCTGAATTGCCCAGAGCCCGGACCCAAGCTGGGTTTCTATGTTAGTATCCTCACCCATCAGGCCGGTAAGCATCTTCTTCAGATTCTCTATTGTCTGGTTGAGGTCAAGAGGAGTGAATTTAATAAACTGCCGGCGAGAGAAGGCCAGGAGCTGTCTGGTAAGCTCGGCCGCCCGGACAGCAGAAATGCGGATTTGTTTTAGATCCCGATGTACCGGATCGGCCTCATCTACTTGCATCATAGCAAGATCGGTATATCCTTGAATAGCGGTCAAGATATTGTTGAAATTATGGGCTATTCCTCCAGTCAGGATACCGATACTCTCCAGCTTTTGGGCCTGGAGAAGCTGAGCCTGCAGCTTTTCCTTGTCTTGCTCCAGTTGCTTGCGCTCGATAGCATAACGAATAGTCCTGGTTAAGAGGTTACAGGTAACATCTCTTTTGACCAGGTAATCCTGAGCACCAATCTGTACGGCCTGGACTCCCATTTCTTCGTCATCAAGAATAGTGAGTATCACAATTGGAGTATCCGGGGATTCAGCGTGAACCTTTAAGACCGTATCAATTCCCTGACTATCCGGAAGTCCCATGTCCAGCAGGACCACCTCAAAAACACCATTATGCAGACGTTCAATAGCCGCAGAGAGACATTCAACGACTTTGGTTTTGAAGGGATGATGAGATTCCAGTAAGGCCAGTCGCACTAACTTGGCGTCACCAGGATTGTCCTCAACCACGAGAACTCTAATTGGTTTCTTCTCTTCAACTTGGTTGCCTTCAGTAGTATTCATTCATTTCTCCTCGTTGTTTTTGCCGGCATTATATTTAGTCTCGCAAAAAGTCTGATCTACAGTCAAATGTAACATTGATAATTATTTCCTCCTTTTTCTTTGACCTGATACATAGCCATGTCAGCTTGTTTTATCAGAGTATCGCCATCTTGATTATCGTTCTGCCAGATACTAATCCCCATGCTGACCGTAATACGAAGCTCTTGATGATTAATAATAAACGGTTCTCGAATAACTTTGAGGATTTTCTGGGCAACAATTTCCCCATCCCCTTCCCGGTTGATTTTTGGCAGCAGAATCAGATATTCATCTCCTCCCATGCGGGCAACAGTATCACTCCTACGCAAAACCTTTGTTAGTCTTTTTCCCACTCTCAATAACAATTTATCTCCTACTTCGTGTCCCCGGGTATCATTAATTTTTTTGAATTGGTCCAAATCCACTAACATTACCGCAAGTTTGTGTCGGTTGCGTTGCGCCTGGGCAAGGGTCTGGGTAAGTCGGTCGTTAAACATAGCTCTATTGGGAAGATTAGTAAGTGCATCATGGGTAGCCCGGTAGAAGAGTTTTTCCTCCTTCTGCTTTCGTTCAATAGCATAGCGGATAGCCCGCATTAAGAGACTACTGGTTACCTCTCCCTTGATTAGATAATCCTGGGCTCCTTCCCGTACTGCCTTAAGGGCTACTCTCTCATCATCAAGACCAGTGAGGATAATAATGGGCAGCTCCGGTACCTGAGCTCGTACTTTGGTTAAGGTCTCTAGTCCGGAACTGTCGGGTAGGGAAAGATCCAGAAGAACCAGGTCAAACTTCTCTTTACTCAGGTATTCCAGGCCGGTTTTAAGTTCACCTACCCGATCCAGAGTGAACTTGCCACCTCTTGCCTCCAGGATCATCTCTCTTATCAAGCGGGCATCGCCGGGATTGTCTTCAATGAGGAGAACCTTAATGAGGGAAAATAGAGGATGATAGCTGTTGGATTGCTCACTCATTACTCTTTTTCCTTAAGTTAAACTGCTTTTTCTGGGCGACTGAAGTCACCCCTACCCATATTAGTCACACTCGTGTAGGGGAGCTTTTAAGCTCCCGTTAGCTTCTCAAACTGATTTGCTTCTTACTCAGGCGGCAGCTTGACAATAGTAAGCCAAAAATCTTTGATGGACTTAACCACCTTAATAAACTCATCTAAGTCAACTGGTTTGGTAATGTAGCAATTAGCCTGCAGATTATAACTTTTGAGGATGTCCTCCTCAGCCTTGGAAGTGGTTAAAACCACTACTGGAATACGTTTTAAATTATCATCAACCTTGATTTCCGCCAGTACCTCACGTCCATCTTTTTTAGGCAGGTTTAAATCAAGTAAGATGAGATCCGGATGAGGTGCTTCAGTATGGTTTCCTTCTCGATGTAAAAAATCCAGAGCCTCCTGCCCATCCTTAGCCACCCTCAGGTTGTTAAGTACTTTGACATCTTTGAGGGCCTCCTTTACCAGGCGTACATCCCCGGGATTGTCTTCCACTAACAAGATTTCAATAGGTTTACCTATCCTTACTGCCTTGATCATTGTTTATCTCCTCTTAATGGGAATAGTAGTGTCAAGACTTTCTGGTCTTTTTACAATTGGTAGCCGCAGGCTTTAGCCTGCGTTTTTATGTGCTAACCTTCTCTTGCGCAACCTAAAGGTTGCGGCTACCATGTCTTTATTGGTGGATAATTTCCCTCCCCCTGTACGGAGGACTTTTCCCTTTATTTATAAGGTTCTTCTACGATTCCTTGATAAAATTTTTGACACTACCATAGGAATAGTGAAGTAAAAGGTTGACCCTTTGCCTAACTCTGACTTAACCCAGATACGTCCTCCGTGACGTTCCACAATCCTCTGGCAGACGGCCAGGCCTATGCCGGTACCGGCATACTCTTCTCTGGTATGCAGACGCTGAAAAACACCAAAGATACGCTCGGAGTATTTAGGATCAAGGCCAATTCCGTTATCTTTTGCTGAGAAGAGCCATTCATTGTTTTGAGACTGGACTCCTAGATGGATAAGGGGAGAGTTCTTTCCCCGGTATTTAATGGCGTTAGCGATAAGATTTTGCAATAACTGCGCTAGCTGGGTAGCATCAGCCATAACCGTGGGCAGAGGATCGTGGGTAATAGTGGCAGCGGATTCCTCAATGGCGATCTGCAGACTGCCAAGAACTTCTTTTAGGACATCCTCGCAGTTAATAGGGACAAACTCTTTACCTCTTGTTCCTACCCGGGAGTAGATGAGAAGATCTGAGATCATCCTCTGCAGACGCCGACCACCATCTACGGCATAACCAATGAACTCATCAGCATCAGCATCTATCTTACCCTGATAGCGCCGGGAGAGAAGCTGCAGATAGCTTACTATCATCCGCAAAGGTTCCTGTAAATCATGAGAGGCCACGTAAGCAAATTGTTCCAGTTCTTGATTGCTACGCTTGAGTTCGAGCATCAGTTTCTTCCGTTCCTCCTCGGCTCTCTTGCGCTCAGTGATGTCGCGAGAGATACCCATGGTACCAATTACCTGACCTTTCTCATTATGCCGGGGTATTTTGATAACGGAGAACCAATGCTTCTTTCCATCTGCATCGGTAATCTTTTCTGCTCTGTCAGTGAGCGATTTATTAGATTCCATTATTTGATTATCATCGGCAAAGGCCTTCTTTGCCTCCTCTTCAGGGAAGAAGTCAAAATCGGTTTTTCCAATCATCTTCTCGGGAGTGGTACCTGAAACATCAGCCCTGGCTTTGTTCACCTTGATAACTTGGTTTTTGTCATCCTTAAAATAGATGGAATCCGGAATATTGTCAATAAGGGCTTGAAGCAAGTTACGCTCCTCGGTTAACGCCTTCTCTATCTTATGACGCTGGCTTGTTATCTGCTGGGTAAACACCAGCAAGATAACCAGGGTAGCGGCGAAGAGTATCACGTTGATCAACACCAGTTGCCTGGCCAGCTCATTACTTTTAGCCAGGATAATAGGCAGCGGAGTTTCTACCACCACTCCCCAGTCATTAGATTTCAGGGTAGTGTAGCTGCCAAAGTAAGAGGTGCCCTCCTGATCATACTCTTGAGATCCCTCCTTTTTCCCTTCCCTGATAGCTCGCACTAACGGTTGATCACAGTAGTTAAGTGACAAGGGACCTTCTTTTAGGGCGAAGAGGTTCATTCCGGAATAAGCAACCACCGTGCCTTCTTTATCTACCAGGAAGGCGACCATTCCCTCATTAAGCGGGTAGTTTGCCACAAACTCCATCAGATCGTTGAGTACCAAACCACCTATCAGAACTCCAACTCTCCTGCCGGTGTCTGAGGTGATGGGCACACTGATGGAAACGCCTACAAATCCGATTTGGGGATAGAAGATAGGTACACCGAAATAGGTCTTCCCTTTGTTGAGGGCAATATCAAAGAAACCTTGATCAACGTAGCTCTTGGTGGTATAAGCGGAGAGATCATCCACATTGCTGGAGACGAACCAGCCTTCAGCATCCATTGCAAAAAGGGAACTCATATCTGGGAGTATGCCGATAATCCGGTTCATAACCTGCCCTTGTTTAGCAATCTCCATGTTGCTGAACTCCGGCTGCTGGGCTATTCGAACAAGTTCATTCTCGATTCTCTGTAGTCCAAGATCCAACTCCCGGCCAATACTCCGCCCCACATGTTGCTGCTCCGTCTGGGTAGTTTCCACTTCCCTGTCCCGAACATGCGGAATGATGTACAACAACTGGAAGAGTAGTGAGGCGCTCAAGATCAGTACAAAGAGCCCGATTAGTTTCACTCTCCAACTCACCTTATTCATGTGGTTCTCCTCTTAGCCGCCCTTATCTACCCAACAGGCAAACAGGCCTTGGATTGCTCACTCATTACTCTTTTTCCTTAAGTTAAACTGCTTTTCCTGGGAGGCTTTAGCCTCCCCTACGGAACGATTGGCTGATTTGGGCGACTGAACTCGCCCCTACCCGAGCATGAGAAGCCTCCCCTACCCAAGTATGAAGAACCTTCGGTTTGTGTAGGGGAGCTTTTAAGCTCCCGTTAGCTTCCTAAAATGGTTTTCCTTCATCAATTCAGGTTTGGCCAAAAGGCCATAATTAAAGGATAATTTCATAGAATCT
>AQRW01000067.1 GCA_000402295.1 Candidatus Aerophobus profundus SCGC AAA252-L23 | reverse complement strand
GATATCCACCTCTGTTCCGGTAAAAATATGAAATCCCTTAATCCGGGAATCCAATTCTCTTATCTTTTTTACTTGATTAAAAAGCTGATCAGGACTTAGTCCTCCCGCTACTTTAAGCGAAGAAGAATGGTCAGTAATAGCCAAATATTCATACCCTCTAAAGAGAGCCTCCTTGACCATTTCCTCTATAGTATTTCTCCCATCACTCCAGGTGCTGTGGACATGAAAATCCCCCCGGATATCCTTTTCACAAATTAGTTCTGGCAGAGATCCTTGCTCAGCGACGGCAATTTCTCCCCTATCTTCCCTTAACTCCGGAGGAATGAAAGAAAGCTGGAGAGATTTATAAACTTCTTTTTCTTCTTCTCCGGCAATTCGGTGGCCTTGTTGCTCAAATACGCCATACTCGTTAATCTTAAGTCCCCTTTTTATCGCTCTTTCTCTCAGGGCAATGTTATGAGATTTGGAGCCGGTAAAATATTGAATGGCTGCTCCAAAACAATTCGGCGAGACTACCCTTAAATCCATTTGTAGACCTTCGGGAGTAAGAATACTGGATTTGGTTTGACCTCGAGCCAGAACATCTTGAACACAACTGAGACTAATAAAGGCATCCATTAAAGCTGAAGGATGAGAAGAAGTCACTAGAATATCGATATCTCCAATGGTTTCCTTCCCCCTTCTCAGACTTCCAGCCGGTGATATTTTGTCTATAAAGGAGGAAGCCTTCTCCGTAAGCTCCTGAATAACTCCCTGAACAAGCGGTAGAGCCCGTCCCAATAGAATGCGACCCTGACTCATCCGATGGAGCTTAATTCCTCGAAGAATATTCTCTTCAGATTTTGCCCCCATTCCAGGCAGGTAACGCAACTTTTCTTTCTTAATAGCCTCTTTTAGCTGGTCAATACTCTCTATACCCATCTTTTCATAGAGAAGCCTAACCGTTTTTGGACCCACCTCAGGAATAGAAAGAATTTCCATTAAGCCCGGGGGAAACTCAGCCTTAAGCTCTTCATAAGCGGGGAGCCGACCAGTCTTAAGAATAACACCGATTTTCTCCAGTATTCCCTTGCCCACCCCGGGAACATTATTAAACTCCCCTTTTTTATAGGCTTCCTCCAGATCACCGGAAAAATACTGAAAAACATCCGCCGCTTTCCGATAAGCTCGTATCCGGAAGGGATTCTCTCCCTTGATGGAAAGCAAATTAGCCATCTCCCGAAAAATACTGGCTACTCGTCTGGCCTCAATTTTCATCTTTCCTGCTGTTTTCCTTAAGACAGTTCTGGTAAATTTTCCTTACTTTTCCTCTCAACTTTTTGAGGTTGCCTTCATTTTCCAGCAAAAAATCAGCCCGTCCCTTTTTTTCCTCCTGGGGCATTTGAGCGCGGAGAATACCTTGAATCTGAACCGGATCATAACCAAGGATATCTTTCAGTCTCCCGAATTGGGTCTTGGGAGAACAGAAAACCACCAAGATTTTATCCATTAGAAGATGCCATCCAGCTTCGAAAAGGAGAGCCCCCTCCACCACCATTAACTGGCCCCTGGAGTAGGAAATCTCTTTTTTTATTTGCTCACCAATCAAAGGATGAAGAATTGAATTGAGCATCCTCAATTTCTTCGGACTACTAAAGACTATCCCTCCCAGCTTTTTCCTGGCAATGACTTCTCTATTATCTAAAATTAGCCGGCCAAAGACGTCCAGAATTCTTTTCTTTACTTCCGGCTTTTTTAAAAGCTGATGGCCAATTTCATCGGCCTGGATAAGATGGACCCCCCACTCTTGAAGAATCCGAGCCACCGTGCTCTTCCCACAACCAGCATTTCCAGTAATACCCAAGATCATACAGAAACTCCCATATGTTACGGATTATAAAGCCCATTTGGCAGACCAAAGATATCTTAACTCTACAATCCTGTCATACACCCTATTTGCCGGGAAGTTCTGGCCAATTTTGGATAATTAACTTGGCTTTCTGGAGAGCCTGAAAACGGTGGCTGATTTGATTTTTCTCTTTTATATCCATCTGGGCAAAGGTATTATTAAAGCCAAGGGGCTGGAAGAGAGGATCATAGCCAAAGCCATTGCTACCGAGGGACTGGCTTAAAATCCTTCCGGGACAGACTCCTTCCACCACTTTTTCTCTTCCCCAAGGATCAATTAGGGCAATCAGGCAACGAAATCGGGCTCCTCGTCTCTCCTCCGGTACACCTCGGAGAAGAGAAAGAAGTTTCTCATTGTTATCTTCATAAGTAACCTGGGGACCGGCAAATCGAGAAGAGAAAACCCCGGGAATTCCACATAAAGCCTTCACTTCCAGTCCGGAATCATCGGCTAAAGTAAATTTTCCGGTAAAACGGCAGATACCTCTGGCCTTGATAAGAGCATTTTCTTCCAGAGTTATTCCTGTTTCTCTGATATGGGGAAAATCTAAAAAATCCCGAAAGGTAAGAAAAGTTACTTCCGTTTCTCTTAAAATATGTTTTATTTCCCTGATTTTATCCAAGTTTCTGGTAGCTAAAACCAGCTCCATCGTTTTTCTCCGGCCATTTGTTTTTCCAATTGGATTAGTTGTTTTATTCCTTCCTCGGCTAAATCTAACAACTGACTGAGTGTCTGACGACTAAAGAAGGCTTCCTCTCCACTTGCCTGAAGTTCCACTAATTCACCTGAGCCTGTCATAACCACATTCATATCCACGGTAGCCCGAGAATCCTCCTGATAAGAAAGATCCAATAGGCTCTGATCTTCAACCACACCCACACTAACTGCTGCCAGAGATTCCTTAATAAGTGGACCCTGCAACATTCCTTTGTCCCTTAGCCACTTATCTACCTGCATAAGAGCAAAAAAACAACCCGTGATAGCCGCACACCTGGTGCCTCCGTCAGCTTGGAGGACATCACAGTCAAACCAAATAGTAAAGGAAGAAAAGTTACTCAAGTCAACTACCGCTCTGAGGGCTCTTCCTATCATCCTCTGGATTTCCTGGGATCTTCCTTTTTTTTGTCCTACCTGCCGAGCAGCTCTGGTGGGAGTAGAATAAGGCAACATGTCGTATTCCGCAGTTAGCCAACCCTTGTTGGTCCCTCTTAAAAATACGGGAACACCTTCCTCCACCATGGCCGCACAAATTACTCTGGTATTTCCTATAGAAATCAAGGCTGAACCCTGAGCGTATTTGAGTAAACCTTCTTCAATCTGGACAGAACGCATCTGGTTAGCTAATCTTCTATCTCTTCTCAAAATTTACTCCCTTTCTACATTTCTAAGAGAACGGCAAATTTACCTGCACTCTATAAAGATCTCTACCCTTTGTATCAATCCCCACCAAAGTGGGAAACTCATCAACCCACAACCGATAGACTGCTTCTGGTCCGAGATCCGGGAAAGCAACCAATTCAGCTCTCTTTATTCTCTGGGATAGATAAGCTCCCGCTCCCGCTGGAGCCAGGAAATAAACTGCTCCATATTGTCTTAACAGTCGGCCGAGCTGCTCCGATCGTTGACCTTTTCCAATCATTCCCCTGAGTCCTCGGGAAAGCAAGGGAACAGTCAAGGAATCCATACGATAACTCGATGTAGGACCGGCCGAACCAAAAATTTTCCCCGGAGGGCAAGGAGTAGGACCGGTGTAGTAGAAAAGTTGATTTTTTAGGGGGATAGGAAGAGGAAGACCCTTCTTTAGCAATTCTATCAGCCGGCTGTGGGCAGCATCGCGAGCGGTATAGATAATTCCACTGATCAAGACTTCTTCACCGACCGAGAGTCTCCTCAGGATTCCCTCTTCAAGAGGAGCCTGAATCTTAAGGGGTCTCATCTCTCTTCTTCCCCCTATTTTCCTCTATCCGGGTAAGAAATTTGTTCAGGGAATCACCAACTCTCTTACCCGCATCAAAAACCCCACCTAAAAAAATACCGACTATCCCCAAAAATAGGATCAGAAGAATCGGCCAGGCAAAGATTAGAAGTAGAGCAATGGTTAGACCGGCCATTCCACCAGTTATCTTACCCTTGTGTTGATTCCAGGTTTTCCACACGGCTATACCCTCCTAATTATTTCTCTTTCTGAGAAAGGTAGGAATGTCCAAATTATCCCGGTCGTAGACACTAAAATCCATTTCCTCCTGATAGGATTCCTTATCTTTGTCCTCCCCGGATGGCCAGGCAATATCCTGGCCCATCATCATCAAAGTCAGAAAAAGCTCATCGCTTAGCTTTTCATCGAGGTAAACCCCAAAAGTAATATCAGCAGCCGCTGAAATACTCTCTTTAATTGATAGAACAGTTTTCTCAACTTGAGATAAACTGAGCTGGCTACCCCCTTTGATAGCCATAAGTACTTTCTCGATTCCCTGAAGATTTATTTTTCCCCCCAGAGGAAAGTTTAAAGCTTGACTTACCGCTTCTTGAGGTGCCTTTTCTCCTTTTCCTTTGCCCGTACTTATTTGAATAGGGCATCCCTGTTGAAAAAACGCTTTAAAGTCGGCAAAGTCAACGTTTATTAATCCCGGGTTAAAGAGAATGTTTCTGAAGCCAATAATAGCTGCTTTTAATACCTCATCTATCTTCTGAAGATCCTCCTTTAAAGAACGAGCCTCTTTTCCCCTGGCGTTAAGAAGAAGATCGTTGGGCACTACCATAAAAGCATCGACCGTTTGTTTAAGTTTAGTCAGTCCTTCTCGGGCTTGTTTCACCCTTCTGTTTCCCTCGAAACGGAAAGGAAGAGTAAAAAACCCAATCACCAAACAGCCTATTTCTCGAGCTACCTCAGCGATGACTGGTGTTCCTCCTGTCCCCATTCCCTTACCCAAACTGGAAACTAAGAAAAGGACATCTGTTCCGGCTAAAAGTTCTCTGATTTTATCTCGTTCGGCCAGGATGATTTTCCTGCCCATCTCAGGATCACCACCCGTTCCCCATCCTCCGGTAATTTTCTGACCAACCTGGATCTTTTTTTTAATTTTGCAGGAGTTTAACTCTTTCCCATTACTGTTTACCAACAGAAATTCGCTTTCCCCCGTACTTAGATGACTGAGACGCGAAAGAATATTACCTGCTCCTCCACCCACACCCAGGACCTTTATCCAAATAGAAGAAAAAGTTTTTCTCTCAGATTCACCCTCGCACCCAGAGACTAAAGATTCAAACTCTATCAAATATGCCTTCTCCTCTTCCTTCTCAAAATTGTCTCAAAAAACGCAAGTCGTTCTGAAAAAAGTGACGAATATCGTCCACTCCGTACTTAAGCATACATATTCGCTCTACTCCCATGCCAAAGGCAAATCCCTGATACTGTTCGGGATCATAATTCACTTTTTTGAAAACTTCAGGGTCCACCATTCCAGCCCCAAGAATTTCCAGCCATCCCTTCCCGGAACAAACCCGGCATCCCTTACCTCGACAGATAGCGCAACTAATATCTACCTCAGCGCTAGGCTCGGTAAAAGGGAAAAAACTGGGTCGGAAACGAAGTTCCCTATTAGGACCAAACATTTGATGGACAAAGTAAGTAAGAGTTCCTTTAAGATCGGAAAAAGCAATTCCCTCATCTACGGCCAGACCTTCCACCTGATGAAACATAGGGTAATGAGAAGCATCTATGGCGTCTCGGCGATAACACTTCCCTGGAGCAATGACTCTCACCGGTGGAGTTTGCTGCTCCATCACCCTGATTTGAACCGGAGATGTCTGGGTTCGCAAAAGATGAGTTTTACTCAAATAAAAGGAATCTTGTTCATCTCTAGCCGGGTGAAATTTAGGCATATTCAAAGCTTCAAAGTTATAATATTCAGTTTCGATCTCCGGACCTCTAACTACCTCAAAACCAAGGGTGGCGAAAATGCGTTTAATCTCCTGGAGTATCTGGGTTAGAGGATGAAGTCCACCCAAAAGAGGTCGTTTTCCCGGAAGAGTAATATCAATTTCCTCTATGTTTTTTTCCTCATTTATTCCCTTCTCCTTCTGATCAAGAGCTTCTTGAACATAAGATTTCAAGTCATTGATTAATTTTCCTAACTCTGGCCTTTCCTTCAGGGGTAGATCGACCAATTGTTTAAGAAGAGAAGTGAGCTTCCCCTGTCGACGCCCTAAAAACTCAATTCTTACCTGCTTTAGTTCTTCTTGGTCAGCAATCCGGCTTATTTTCC
>AQRW01000066.1 GCA_000402295.1 Candidatus Aerophobus profundus SCGC AAA252-L23 | reverse complement strand
TTTATTTCTCCCCGAACAAGAAGGCCGAGCAGTTATTGATAGATGATTATCCCAGGAGTAAAGGAGAATGTGCCTCGCGCGGCTTGACAGCATCCTCTAAACCTGTTAGATATAGAGAGCAGAGCAAATTTTCTTTAAAGCAGGCAAAAACATTGACTATTCCCGCTTTATTCATCCTGGCCCTAGGCCTGGCTATAGGCTCTTTTCTCAATGTGTGCGTCTACCGAATCCCTCGGGGTGAATCCCTTCTCTATCCTGCTTCCCACTGTCCGATCTGTCAGACTCCCATTAAATGGTACGATAACATCCCGGTGATAAGTTACCTCCTCTTGAGGGGTAGATGCCGAAAATGCTCCTCTCCTATTTCCTTGCGTTATCCCTTAATAGAAGTCCTAACTGGCCTCTTATTTTTGTTAACCTTTTATTTTTCCTTGTCTTCCCTTTCTCTTTTCTCTTTTCTTCTCTTTATTAAGAATCTCCTCTTTATTTCTCTCTTGATTCCCATATGGTTCATCGACCTCAAGGAGCAGATTGTCCCTAACCGGCTCTCTTATGCTCTTCTGGCCGGGGGGTTAATCTTTGGTTTTCTCACCCGTTTTTTCCTGCCCGCTGTCCTGGGAGCGGGGATAGGAGCCGGTCTTTTCTTAATCATCCTACTCCTCGGTTCTCTCTTTTTGAAGGAAGCGGGAATGGGAATGGGTGATGTCAAACTGGCCGCCGGAATAGGAGCCTTTCTGGGTTGGAAGCTGGCCCTTCTCTGTTTCTTTCTTTCCTTTCTCCTAGGAGCAGTAATAGCTATTATCCTTCTGGCCACTCATCTTAAAGGGAAAAGAGACCGGATACCCTTTGCCCCCTTTCTGGTAGGAGCAGGTTTTATTTGCCTTTTCTTGGGAGAACATCTCCTTGATTTTTATTTCAGCTTAGTCTGGTAAAGGTAGTGCCAAAAATTTTATGAAGAAATCACAGAGGAACTCTATAAATAAAGGGAAAAATCCTCCGTACAGGGGGAGGCAAATCATCCACCAATAAAAAGATGGTAACCGCAACCTTCAGGTTGCGCAAGAGAAGGTAGTCACAAGTTTTAACTTGCGCAAATAAACGCAGGCTAAAGCCTGCGGCTACCAATTGTAAGGAGACCAAAAACTTTTGACACTACTCTGGTAAAGGTAGGAATGCATAAATGAGGCAAAAAAAATCAGCCGTCGGTGATGAAAAGAAAAATAAACTAGGAAGAAAAATATTTCTTTTTGTCTTGATTGTGGAGATCCTATTTCTCTCCTCCTGGACCGTCCGGATTCTCCGGCAAGCAGAGAGTTCCCGGCAGGAAGTAAGAGAAGCTCAGGCTCAACTTCGGAGCGTAAAAGAGAAGAATGCAGAGATTAAAGAAACAGAGAAAAAATTAACCCAGAAATTTTACCGAGAAAAACTGGCCCGGGAAAAACTCAGCCTGGCCCGGGAGGGAGAAATAATTTACAAAATCCTTCCTTCCTCCTCCGAAAAAAAATCATACCTTTCTTCTCCTTAAAGTGAAAAAAGAGAACCGTCCCCTTTTTTCGAGAACTCTTGTGCAAAAAAACTTGCACATTTTTAAACTTATGATATAATCAGATTGGTTAATAGAGAAGAGGCCGGAGTGGCGGAATTGGCAGACGCAGTGGACTTAAAATCCACTGGATAATTATATCCGTGCCGGTTCAAGTCCGGCCTCCGGCACCAAAGAAAAGAGAATTGCTATTATAGCGGGGTGGAGCAGTCAGGTAGCTCGTCGGGCTCATAACCCGGAGGTCGTCGGTTCGAATCCGGCCCCCGCAACCAATTTTAGATAAAGAGAAAATGGCGGTGTAGCTCAGTCGGCTAGAGCACACGGCTCATACCCGTGGAGTCCGGGGTTCGAATCCCTGCACCGCTACCAGAGTTTTAGTAAAGGTTGATTATCCTTCCTGGTAGCGAGTAACGGTAAAGCGCTGAATTCCCAAATCTTCATCCAAAAATCCCTCGAGCTCTGCTTTTTGTTTGACTATCTCCAGTTGCTCCTCAACCGTATCCACCCCCTTCAAATCGGGCAAAAGCAGACCTCTTTGATAACCCTTGCTCACAATTACTCCGTATTTATGGGGATCCAGCTCCTCTCTGGAATGAACTACTTCCGGGGGACTCAATATGTCCACCGAGATTTTAATATCGGCCAGTTCTTTGAGCCTTACCGGGGGGAAACGGGGATCCTGAACGGCTGCACTAATGGCATTCTTTATGATTTCGCTGGCAACAGAAGGCTGGGTAGGAAGATAAGTACCAATACATCCTCTAAGTTTTCCCTTTTTATGGAGGGAAACAAAAACACCGGCCTTACCTATAAATCTCTTGGGTACAGGAGAAAAAGGGGAAATAATCTTTCCACTGGTTAGATATTCCTCAAGAGTCCTTCTGACCAACTGGGGAGGAAAATCTTCTTCTTCCAATTTTTTCTCCTTCTAGATAATCTCTCTAACCCGCCAGATTAAAACCTTGTTTGATATGATAACCTTTTATGAAATCTACACCGGATATAGCCTTCCTACCAGGAAGTTGGACCTCCTCCACCCAGAGGGAACCCTCTCCGGTAGCCACCAGAAATCTATCACCCTGGTCAATCCTGAGAACTTTCCCGGGAAAAGAGTCTCGTTGGTTTATGTTTATATCTTGCTCAGTGTTTACCCGGGTCTTCCAAATCTTCATTTTTTCTCTTTTTCCCCGAAGTCGAACAAAGCTAAAGGCACCGGGATAAGCATTAAGTCCACGCACCAGATTATGAATAACCAAAGCTGACTTCTGCCAGTCTATTTTACCATTCTCTTTTTTTATCCGGGGAGCGTAACTAACTCCCTTTTCTTCCTGGATTTTAAAATCCACTTTACTCTCTTTAATTTTGATTATAGCCTCTATTAGAAGCTCTGCTCCCAGGAAAGATAGTTTACCGGTAAGCCTGCCAGTGGTATCTTCTTCCTCGATGGGCAAGCTTCGCTGGAGAATTATCTCTCCTGCATCTACTTTTTCCCGCATTCGCTGGACGGTCACTCCAGTGCGTTTCTCTCCTCGGATGATTACCCAGGGAATGGGTGCCGCACCGCGATATCTAGGCAAAAGCGAGGCATGAAGGTTAAGCGGGTAGAACCGAGGAAGGCGAAGAAATTCTTCTCTCAAAACTTGTCCAAAGGCAATCACTATCAAGAAATGCGGATTTAGAGCTCTCATTTTGAGTAAGAAGGAGGGTTCATTGATATTTTCAGGCTGGTAAACCACCATTTCCTTTTTCAAAGCTACCTGCTTTACCGGCGAAGGTTGCAGTTTTAAGCCTCTTCCCGCTGGTCGATCTGGCTGGGTAACCACTCCCACAATTTTCTCGTGCAAAATTAGTTTTTCCAGGGCCGGACAGGCAAACTCAGCGGTACCCAGAAAAAGAATGCGTGATTTTTTCAAACTAAAAAGTCCCTCCCCTTTGGGTAAAGCGGAAAACCTCTGAGTCTTCATTTTAAGGGGGTATCCTCTCGGATATTTGGTACATTCTTCCATCGGAAAGGTGCAACACCCTACCCGAAGCCAGATTCCCTAGACCCAGGTGTTGACTCAAAGTTTCCCCTCGCTACCCTCAGGGGCAGGGACTAATAACTCCTGAACTTTTCCAGTTTTAACATCTTTCTTCTCTGTCTTCGTATAGCCTTAAGTTTTTTCCTCCTTTTCCTCTCAGTCGGCTTCTCATACTCTTGATGCCTTTTTATCTCTGAGGTTAAACCAGATTGCTGACACTCTATCTTAAACCTTTTCAAAGCCTGAGAAAAGGAGTTGTATTTATCAATATAGACAGTAACCAAAATTCAGCACCCCCTTTTTACCCTATAGTTTAGAAAAAAAACCAACTTTGTCAATCCACGCCCCAGCCACCAATTAGTAAAGATTAACACTCCAATTGAATTACCGTTCCTTCGCTACTTTCTATCGTCCCTTGATCGAGACCCTCGACCTTTCTCCTCGGAATAATGATCTTTACTATCAGATTTTGACTCGGCCTTTCTTTTGCTAAGGCTCAATCTACCTAAATCGTCAACATTAATGAGTTTAACCCGGATCTTATCTCCGACTTTAATCACATCAGAAACATTTTTTACAAAATGTTCGCTCAACTCGGAAACGTGGACTAAACCTTCCCTACCCGGTGCTATTTCTACAAAAGCTCCAAAATCGGTCACTTTTTTGACCGTACCTGAGTAAATGTCGCCCACCTTGGGTTCTTGGATAATCGACTTTACTATCTCCAAAGCTCTGTTAGTGGACTCTTCGTCCATAGAGGAAATAGTTACCAATTCTTCCACATCATCTATATCAATGTCTGCCCCGGTATCCTGAATGATTTTCTTAATTACCCTACCTCCTGGACCAATAATCACACCAATCTTATCCTGGGGAACTGCTATTGTGACAATATGAGGAGCATGAGGAGATAAAAACTCCCGAGGTTTTTCAATAACCCTGTTCATCTCTCCAATAATGAATTGTCTGGCTTTCCGGGCTTTAGCTAAAGCTTCCTCTATTATTTCCAAGCTCACTCCAGAAATTTTGATATCCAATTGCAGTGCGGTGATCTTGTCCCAAGTTCCGGCCACTTTGAAGTCCATATCTCCCAGATAATCCTCTAACCCTTCAATATCCGTCAAAATAACAAATTTGTCCTGGTCACTGATCAAACCTATTCCCACCCCAGCAACTGTCTCAGAAATCGGAACCCCGGCGTCCATCAGAGAAAGACTACCTCCACAAACTGAGGCCATAGAAGAGGAACCATTGGACTCCAGCACGTCGGAAACTATCCTAATAGTATAGGGAAAGGAATCAGCAGCCGGCAAAACAGGTAAAATAGCCCTTTCGGCTAAAAAACCGTGACCTATCTCTCTTCTTCCCGGTGCTCTTAAGAATTTAATCTCCCCGGTCGAAAAGGGAAGAAAATTATAATGAAACATAAAGCGTTTACTTATTTCCTCTTTATGAAGTCCTTTGACAACCTGCTTGTCAGACGAGCTTCCCAGGGTAACCACCGTCAGAGATTGAGTCTCCCCTCTGGTAAACAATCCTGAGCCATGAACCCGAGGTAGGATTCCCACCTCACATTTGATAGGCCTTATTTCATCCGGTACTCTGCCATTCCATCGTTTGCCCTCCAGGAGAACCAGTTCCCTCATCTTCTTTTTCTTCATTTCTCCCAAAATAGCCAACAGTCCCTGTTCTTTATCGGGTTCATTAGGTAAAAATTCTTCCAGAAAATCTTGCTTCACTTTCTCCAGATAGGCTTCTTTCTTTTCCTTGCCCCAACTGGATTCAATCGCTTCCACTCGCTCCCAAATTCTATTTTTAACCTCTTTTTCTATTTCCTCTGCGGGATTATAAATAGAAAAATTCCTTTCTGAACCGATAGAAACCAAGGAGATAAATTCCTCTTCCAGGCTGATTAGCTCTCTTATAGCTGACTGAGCCTGTCGAAGAGTCTCCAGAATTACATTTTCTTCAACCTTATCAGTTTCTCCTTCCACCATAAAAATTCCCTCTTTGTCTCCGGCTACTACCAGGTCAATTTGACTCTCTTTCAACTCTTCATCGGTAGGATTTATGATAAAGTTGTCTTTCACTCTGCCTATTCTTACCGCTCCTATAATTTTGGCAAAAGGTAGGTTAGCTATTGCCAGAGATAAAGAAGCTCCCAAGATACCCAGTACCCCTGGTTGATTACTCTCACTAGCCGAGAGAACTGTGGCCACCACCTGAGTCTCATTTCTGAATCCG
>AQRW01000065.1 GCA_000402295.1 Candidatus Aerophobus profundus SCGC AAA252-L23 | reverse complement strand
CACCTTGTTCTTTAGTCTCATTCCTCACCTCTTAACAGTAGCACTGTCCCAATACCCACCCGCTTTTTTCTTCTCTCCATCTCTTTCTGTTCATCCTCACTTAAGAGCACCAAAGGTTAATCCTCGGACAATATAACGCTGAATGACCAATACCAGAACCATGATGGGAACCATACTCACAACAGTGAGAGCGGCCATCTGGCCATAGGCTACCCCCTTGGAACCCTTAAAGGTTGATAAAGCTACGGCTACCGTCTGGGCTTTTTGCGTATAAGTAAGCATCAGGGCAGCAATAAACTCATTCCAACAAAACATAAAACAAAGGACTGCCGCGGCAGCTATACTGGGTGCCGATAGGGGCAACACAATCTTAGTCAGCACCTGAAACCGAGAACAACCCTCCAGAAGAGCCGCTTCATCCAATTCTTTAGGGATTTCCACGAAATAAGAGGTAAGCATCCAGACTGCGAAAGGGAGAGTCAAGGTAGTATAGGCTACTACCAATCCAAAGATAGAGTCAATCAATTTTACCTTAGCTAAGAGAAGATACAAGGGGATAATAATCACAATAGGAGGAATCATTCGCTGAGAAAGAATCCAGAACTGGATATCTTTTTTCCGCTTCACCTTTAATCTGTCTAAGGCATAGGCGGCCAGAATGGCTACCGGGATGATAATCAGGACAGTTAGACCGGCGGCCAGTAAACTATTTCTCAGGTACACCGTATAGACGGTAAATCCGGCGGCGCTATGGGTAGGGCTCACCTCTTCCATGTCGGTAAGTTCATCACCAGTTACCAGTCCGAAAACGGCCAGGTAGTTTCTCAGTCGGGGAGTCCGGGAAAAGAAAACGGGGGGATAATGCTGGATTTCTGAAAGTGGTTTAAATGAGGTGGAAACCAACCAAAATATGGGGGCCAGGGTCCAGGCCAGCACAATGACAATCGCCAGGGAAATTAATGTTCTCTTCAATTTAGACTTACCTTTCATGGTTATTCCTCCTGACCTACCTGAGAAATAAAGAAAAAACTAATTAGCGAGACGATGATTACCAAAAGAAAGGATAACGCCGCCGCTTTATCCAGATCAAAACGCTTAAATCCTAAGATGTAGGTGTAAAAGGGCATGGTTTCGGTGGCACTTCCCGGGCCACCACTGGTCAGAACGTAGATAGTATCGAAAATCCGGAACAGATCAATACTTCTAAATAAGATCACTACCAAAAACACTCGCTTTAATAGCGGGGCTACAATAAAAAAGGTGGTCTGCCAGGCACTAGCTCCATCCACTTTGGCTGCATCATAGACCGGCAAAGGAATTCCCTGTAGTCCAGCATACATAATCAGACAGCAAAAAGGTGTCCACTGCCAAACATCTGTTATTATTATGGAGAGAAGAGCAACTTTAGGATCACCTAACCAATCAACCGTGGGAAGTGAGAGAATCTCTAAGAAGTAAGTAATGGGTCCAAATAGGGGATTAAAGATAAGACTCCACATATGAGCTGCCCCCACGGGAAGAACTAACATGGGCAAAAGAATGATGGCTTTGACAGTACGATGAAGAAAAAACTCCCGGTTGATTAAAAGAGCAATAAAGAATCCCAGGGCAATTTGAGCACCTCCAGCTATACCCCACAAAATAAAGCTATTTTTCAAGGAATTCCAAAAACGGGGATCTCGAAATAACAGGCGATGGTAATTTTTAAAACCGACAAATTTCCCAATTACCTGAGCAAAGTTATCCCAGCGGTGAAAACTTAAATTTAGGGCATAAATTAAAGGAAATATTGCTACTGCCAACAAGATGGCTACGGTAGGAAGTAAATACCAATACCCCACAGTTTTTTCTTTGGCCATTATCACCCTCACCTGGTTCTAAAAAAGTCTCTTTATTCAGCAGGTATTTCTCGGGTTGGTGAGAGAAGAGCCTAACCTATTAAATTGAGTCCTCTCTCACCAACCGCATTATTGTCTATCTATCATCTACCCCGCTTACTACTAATCATAGTAGCCGGCGTCTTCCAGGATATATTCCCATTCTCGGGCGGCTGCGTCCAGAGCCTTTTGGGAGGTCATTTCTCCCACCACGGCTGACTGAAGGTAGCCCGAGAGAGTCTCAAAGATACGAGGTGTCTCCGGCATCACCGGAAAAGGAACATCAACTTTGATACTCTCCCAAACGGTTCCCAGCCAAGGATAATCTTTCAGGAGCTCCGGATCAAAGTAAGGAGCTCTTCTAGCTGGGTCCATCCCCGCACCGGTGCGGGTTACTCTAATCATGCGATCGTAATCGGCCCAAAATTTTATCCATTCCCAGGCCAAATCAGGATCAGCTGCATCCTTAGTGATAGCCCAACTCCGACCGTTGCCATCAGCACTGGCCCGAATTACTCCCTTGGGAATGGGAGCAACTCGCCATTTACCCACTATCCCAGACTCAGATGGATTATCGGCTCCCATTCCTACTGATTGCCAACTGACCAACATAGCCGTTTTTCCTTGATAAAAAGCGTCTTTGCTTTGGGCGTACTGCCAGCTCATCACTCCCGGAGGAGCGTATTTTTTGAATTCTTTCATCATCGAGAGAGCTTTTACCCCGGCTGCATCGTTGAAGACAGGCTTCAGATCTTCATCAAAGAAAATCTTCATCGGATCCAAAGACCCTTTGTAGGCCGCCAATAAAGTGGTAAAATGGGTTCCAATATAGGCGTAGACCTTATCATACTGCAATCCTGTACCAAAGAACTTCTGCCCATCACCCGGAGTCTCGGTCCAATCTCGGGTAAAGTGATCAGCTACCTCGATATAATCTTCCCAGGTATCCGGGACGGTGATTCCCTCTTTGGCAAAGAGATCCTGGCGAATGTACAGCACCCAGATGTCACCATCGAAGGGATAGGCATACAGTTTTCCCTGGGCATCCATTACCCCCCGATCATTTAATCTACCCCGATTAATGAAACCCGGCACATAATCATCCAGGGGAATCTCCGGAGTCTCGGCAAAGTAATCGTCCAGAGGCAGAAGGAAAGGCACCATGGGACCCAACCAGTCATAAGAGGGCCCAATAATATCGTAGGCGCCGGCCCGGGTTATCAGCCCGGTCATGATCTTCTCAAAAGTCTCCCCGTAAGGTGCTTCGTATAACTCTAACTTGGCTCCGGTTATTTTCTCAAACTCCGGGGCTAACGCTTTGGATATGGGAACCTCATAGTTAACTATACACAATCGCAGAGTTTGCCCCTGCCACCGTGGTGCGGCGAAAGCAGAGCTAATCATCAAGCCTGCTGTCAGCACCGCTACCATCAAGATAATTAATGTCTTATACCAATAGTGTTTAGACATAGTTGTCTTCTCCTTTATTCAGATACTTGCACTACCTTCACCAAAAGTTTAGCCCAATAAAACAGACTATTTTTCCCCTTATTCACCACCTCCTTTTCTACCTTTTGTTGTTTACCACCATTTTTATCCCCCGGCTTCTTTTATCGAATAGCAGGCGAGATTATGAGCTCTGGCTACACCTTCGCAGACAACTTTTCCTCCGACCAAATTAACCCCTCTGGCTAAAGCTGGGTCGTTAGTAACAGCTTTTTCCCAACCCTGATTAGCAATAGCCAGACAGTAAGGAAGAGTAACGTTTACCAGAGCAAAAGTTGAAGTATGAGGATAAGCACCAGGCATATTGGCCACGCAATAGTGAATTACCCCCTCAACCTCATAAGTAGGCTCGTTCCAGGAGGTAGCTCGGGTAGTCTCCAGGCAGCCTCCCTGATCCACCGCCACATCAACCACTACCGCTCCCTTTTTCATCAACCCCAGCATTTCCCTGGTAAGGAGGTGAGGAGCTCTGGCTCCAGGGATGAGAACAGCCCCGATTAACAAGTCTGTTTGGGGTAATTCCTTCTCAATAGTGTAAGAGGTGGAAATTTCGGTAACCACGTTGTTAGGCAAGATATCATCAAGATAACGCAACCGTTCCACATTCACATCCATCACCGTCACTTGGGCTCTCATCCCGGCAGCCATTTTAGCCGCATTGGTCCCTACCACTCCGCCACCAAGAATCAAAATCTTCGCTGGAGTTACTCCCGGTACTCCGGGGATCAGAGTACCCAATCCACCATTTTGCTTGGCTAAATAGTAAGCCCCCATTAACACAGACATTCGTCCAGCTACTTCGCTCATAGGAGCTAACAGAGGCAAAAACCCATCATCTCGCTGCACCGTCTCATAAGCAATCCCGATAATCCCCTTCTTACAAAGAGATTCAGTTAACCTGCGATCAGCCGCTAAATGCAAATAGGTAAACAAAATTTGATTTTCTCGAAATAGATTAAATTCCTCCGGAAGGGGCTCTTTAACCTTAACAATCATATCGGCCTGGGCAAACAAATCCTGCTTTTGATCAATAATTCGAGCTCCTGATCTGGAGAATTCTTCATCAGAAATTCCGCTACCCTGCCCCGCTCCCTTCTCTACCAAAACTTTATGTCCTCGCTCCACCAGAGCCATAACTGCCGAGGGAGTAAGGCCAACCCTATACTCACATACCTTTATTTCCCGGGGAACCCCGATAATCATATTCTTCCTCCCAAAATGGCTCAGGTCTTTAGGCCGAACTTCTTTTCCGCCCGGATAATCACTTTATCAAAAATCTTTAGAGCTTTGTCTATCTCTTCCCGAGAAATCACCAAGGAAGGAATCAGGTTGAATCGGTTGAGATAGTACCCACTGAGTTCAAAAATGAGTCTCTCCTTCAAGCATTCAGTCATCATATAGGAAGCCTCAGCAGCAGCAGGCTCTTTGGTCTTGGCGTCTCGCACAAACTCAATACTTAGTAGCAACCCTTTACCTTGGACCTGACCAATCAAACGATGTTTTTTGGCTAATTGCTTAAGACCGTCCAGAAAGTAATCACCCATTTCCTTGGCCCGGCCAGGAAGATTATCTCGCTCCATTATCTCCAGAACCTTTACTGCGGTAGCACAAGCCAGAGGATTACCGGAAAAAGTACCCAGATGAGCGGCCGGCCCCCAGGAATCCATGATTTCCTTCCGACCTACGGCTACCGAAAGAGGAAGACCTCCACCCAGAGACTTAGCAATAGCCACCACGTCAGGAGCTACTCCCGAATGCTCAGAAGCCCACATTTTCCCGGTTCTTCCCATACCCGCTTGAATCTCATCTACTACCAGAAGAATATCATACTTATCGCAAAGCTCCTGTAAGCGAGAGAGATATTCCGTGGGGGGAATAATATAACCGGCTGAGCACTGCATGGGCTCGATAACGATAGCGGCTACATTGGACACGTTAGCCTGGGGATCCCTAAAGGGATGTTCTTTACTTTTGAACATATCCTCCAGAAACTTTACGCACCAGAAATCGCAAGCGGGGTATTCCTTGTCGAAGGGACAACGATAGCAGTAAGGATAGGGGAAATAAGCTACCGCACTATCAGCCGGAGGAACAGGGTAATGATAAGCCCACATTCCTCCCTTTCCTGTGAGAGCCTGAGCAAGAGCTGTTCTCCCGTGGTAATCTCCGTAGGGAACCAGAATAAACTGTTTTCCCGTATACCAGCGGACCAACTTGACAATGGCCTCGATAATTTCGCTTCCCGTGGAGGAGTAGATAACCTTCTTGGGAAAATCTCCCGGAGTTATAGATATGAGCTTTTCGGAAAGCTCCACTCGAGGAGGAGTGGGCAGGTCAAAATACTGAATCAATTTACCGGCTTGAGATTTAATGACTTCCACTACTTCAGGATTACACAGTCCCACGTTGTTAACCGAAAAACCACTCATAAGATCTATATATTCTTTGCCATCAGCATCATAGACTTTGGCCCCCGAACCTCGCTCCATAAGAGGAGGACAACTGTAAAGGGCAAAACCTACCTCACCGGTGGATTCGCATTTGACCCATCTGTTAAGAAGCTCCTTTGACTGTGGGCCATACGAAGAAGCTTTTATTTTCGAAATTAACTCCTCAGGTGTTACTCTCATTCTGGCTCGCTCTTCCAGAATGCGATCCTCAAATCTTTTACTCATTAACTTCCTCCTTTACCAAGTCTCAGTATTGTCGTCTTAGTATTGTCAAAATT
>AQRW01000064.1 GCA_000402295.1 Candidatus Aerophobus profundus SCGC AAA252-L23 | reverse complement strand
AAAGAGGAGTGGTTGATGTAGAGAGACTATCTAAATCTCTGGGTCTCGATAATGTGAAGGTAGCCCAAGAAAAAAGAAAAGTGATTTCAAATGTCAAATTGTTTTTTTAGACTTTTTTGACTAAACCGAGTATAGTAGCAGAACTCAGTTGCTCGACGTGCTAACAAGTGGATAGGGGAAGGTTCTGTCATGTACCGGTTTAATCTTGCTGAATGCGACCTCGAAAGAATGATAGCTTTATTGGTGGCTTTCCATTTTCCCCTCACGCAAGGATCTTGAGAAATTATACCATTAATATAGTTTCCCTTTATACCAATTTTACCTATAGCCAAGGTGCAAGTACTTGAGCTTTTAGATCCCTTTACTTGAGTGAATCTAATCTTATATCCTGTTATCCACATAGACGAAGAGCAGACAATGATAAAAAGTCTCTTAAAATGTCCTTGGTGACTACATCTTAAATATTGATTATTATTTCATCTCATGATATCCTTATGGATACACAGTTTCATAGTCTGACAGGTGATCTTCTTTCCGGAATTCAGGGTGTAAGAAGAAGACGATCTGGCCGTAGGGGCTTCCTTTCCCAAAAGAAATCATTCAGGTCTTTTAAGAACTGTACTTTCTGGGTGTTGAAGTAGAGTGAGGATTCTTACTCTTTGGGCAGGAGTGTAGTCAGTCACATTCAAGATATAGCGATGCTTGGGTTTACCTTTCCTCCGATAAGCCTCTACGATCCAGAAGCTTTCATAGATCTTTCCCTTGTAGAGGCGAGCACATCTCTTAACGAACATACCTTCATTATATATTATCTCTATTTGCTTGTAAAGTCCTGCTGAAAAACCCTACATAAGATACATCTAAGCTATTAGAGACTACAAAGCGTTCTTCAAGAACATATATACCCACCACCAATAAAGGATTTTAGGATTTTTGGCCTTGCCTATCCGGGAAATCGGTTGTGGAGAAAGAAGCAGGAGGCGATGAGGTGATTGCTCAGTGGACAGTGACGGCTCCTTTGGAGTTGGAAGAACTTGTGGCAGAGGAGGGAAGTGTTGAGTTTTTGGTGGAAGAGATGGAAGAATGATGTACTCTCTTTTTCTCCCACAGGTATTTAGCCAGAGACTATGACCTCGTAGAGCTGCTGACCTATCCTTTCCCGGGAGTACACTCGCTCAACAACTTCCTTATTCTTAGCAACCAGTTCTTGTCTCTTGTGCTTATCAAAAAGTCTCAATGTGGCGAGTACAGCAGTTTCATTACTTTCGATAACTTTGTCCACATATGCCGGACTATCAAGTTTTAGAACCCTGCAAAGTCTTTTCTCAACTGCGCTGTCACCATTAGGGTCATTTTTCCCGATATCTTTGAAATCTCTGCCCTCCACCAGGAACGCGGTATACAGGTGTCCCAGCTTCATCCCGGCTGCCTGAAAATCGGGAGTAATGAGGGGGATACTCCTGCCTATTACCGCCCTGTCCATTATCCAGGGTTCTATGTACACAAAACCAAACCCCTCAAGAACACTTGTTGTTACGACAAGGTCGGCTAACCGGTATAGATCACCAATACCGTATTTCCTAATCCGGCCTGGGTTCTCACTGTCATACTCTCGTTCCAAAGATACAAACTCATTAAGGCCTACTGTCACCGGNAGATTATGTTCATTCACGAACTCGGCCAGTTGCTGCACATATCGGGCATCGTCACCATCGGTTGGCTTCACGCTCACCAATAGATGGAACCTACCCCGTAGATGGCAATTCTTTCGTAAAGTTTTCCCCTCGGCAAGGCAGTTAAAGAATCTGGTGAGAAATATTGCCTCCTCCACGTTTTTCCTGCGGACACAGCGCACCGGGTACAGGAGAAACCGAACCGAAGGGTCAAGCTTTTCTTCCTCGATTATCTTCCTTCTCAATTGCTGAGTTCTATCGTCAGGAGGAACAATCGATTTGTCCACGGAATTTGGTATGTAGAAAACATTCCGCTCTTCTATGCCATGTTCGATGAGTCGTGCACGGTCATAGCGATTGATTGCAATGTACTTTGTGTTGGGATAGGCGGGATATAAAATACTATGCCAGTGAGGCACCAGACCGAAGGGGGAATGGCGAAACTTCTTCACGTTGCGAAAGTTGGCCGGACGCTGCTGGACAAAGTCGTGACACCGATAGATAAATCTTTTGCTTTCTCCGCGCGTCAAAGCATAGTGGAGGTATAGGTAAAAGGCATAGGTAACAGCGGGGTGCAGTCCTATACCCAGATTCTCCGCCATGATCACATCCATATCCGCCAGTTTCTCTATCAGTATCTCGGCAATATTGGTACCCTGCCAGATATAATCATGTACCTGCTGTTCGGAAGTTGACTTTCCTCCACAATACCGGGCTGCTGTTGCTGGGTCAAATTCCTCAATATTTCGATATTCAAGATCTAGGCGAGCGGGCCTGATGAAATCCTTATAGTCAGGTGATAGTTTACCGAAGAGCGTTATCTTCAGAGAAGGGTCAATTAGGGAGAGAGCCTGCACATTCCGGGAAATAACGGTGTTCACACCATCCTTAAACCCTATTCCATAATGTCCTATTCCAAGGTGGAGTTTTTGAGTCATTTTCCTTTTCTGAGGCGCATATCCTATGGTTCTAAGGTCACTTCTGATATTCTATCCCTTCGCTTTATTCGCCTTTTAGAAAGCAGTTTTTCATACAAACGGATGTGTTTGCCAGCCACGATAGGCCAGCTTATTTTCTCTCGGGCATAGGTAGTAGCCTTTTGAGCATAGTTTTCTCTGAGGGCATCATTGTTTATCAATGTTACCATCGCCCGCGCTAACTCCTCATCACTATCAGGCGTAACTGTTATTCCCGCACCACTTGCTTGAACCTCGGCCTTTAATCCTTCCAGGCCCGTGGCAATGATGGGAACACCAAGTGCAAGTGCGTGGGCTAAATTACCACTCTGTGATGCAAATGAGTAAGGCATCACCATGACATCAAAAGATGCCAGAACTCTGTCATATTCTTGTGGGGAAAAGCTTTTCAATAGAAGTCTGATCCCCTCTTGTTCTCTGCACCTTTCCGCAAGAGAAAGTAGTTTCTGTTTGTATTCCTTCTGCAAAGGATCGCCTCTTCGCGCCTCTCCAGCAACGACCAAAACTGTATCAGGGTCGAGCTCTTGAGTAAGCTTATCCCACATCTCAATAACCCTGTGGAACCCTTTGGTGGAAGTAAACCAACCAATCATACCTATCACTTTCTTACCACTCAGGCCAAGTGACCTTTTCGCATCACCCTTGGAAAAGGTAATGTCCACTTTTGTTCCATGGGGAATCACGTATAAGTTGTCTACTGCTCTTCCGATATTTCCGGGAAGATAAGCCCACTGGTACAGCTCATGTACAATACCCGCATCAACGAGTCTTTGCATTAGGTCCATATAGCAGGCAATGGGATCGCTGAGGTTCCTGTACACCGAATGGTAGGTCACCACACACACATACTTTTCCTCTACTTTCCAGCGAAACAGAGGACGCAAAAGACCCGCTGCATGGTCATTATGTGTCTGGTAAAGCCCGTATTCATGTTGGATATGGACCACATCCGGGTTTATTTCCCCTACAACCGAATAGAGTCTCTCATCCCATCCGACCTGTCCGGTATCTATCACCGGGTACACCTGTCGCTCACCCGGTGAGCCCCCATCAGTATGGCAGACAATGTGCACCTCGCTTCCTGATGCCCTTAGAGCCTCAACAAGTTCCATGGAATAAGTGGCTATTCCGCAGGGGCGAGGAGGCCAACTGGAAATCCAAGCTATCTTCATGTCTCTCTCCACTATGCCTCGTATGCCTCACCATGAGTACAAAAGGTGAGTAAAGTAATGACATCCGGCCTGTGTTGCCACATAATGCAAGAGGCAGTAGACTAATTATCACGCTGGACAACACTTCAGATAGGTTATGACATCTTTCAAATTGGCTATCGCCAATCCAACTACAGAATCAGCAGCCCCATAGTAAACCAACAACTCACCTGTTGCCTCGTCAACCACCGCACCACAAGGAAAGACAACATTGTTTACGTCTCCTACTCTCTCGTACGACCATCGAGGAGCAAAAGCCCACTCCTTACAACGATGTGTGAGCTGGAGTGTATCTAAGTCCAACAGAGCAAGTCCCACTCGGTAGAGATTCCCAGAGGCCGTTACCCGCACACCATGGTAAATAATCAGCCAACCCTCCGGTGTCTCGATAGGTGCAGGTCCCAGCCCTATCCTATGAGTATCCCAGCTTCTGTGACGCGCCCGGATCAACGTTTTGTGTTCGCCCCAGTACTTCAAATCCGGTGAAAAAGAAACCCACATGTCAGCTCTGCCCTCAATAATAGGTCTGTGTAAAAGAGCATAGCGGCCCTTAGACTTCTTAGGAAACAAAGAGGCATCCTTATTGGGCGCCATCAATGGTCGCTCCAGACGAGTGAACGTGGAAAAATCTCTGGTTGTAAGCAGTGATATACCTGGAGGTTCCCCGACAACATCGTAGAAAAAGGAAACACAGGTAATCACGTATTCTTTTCTGTCTTCCAACCACACAATTCTGGGGTCTTCCAATCCAAAAATAGCCTCACCAAAGCGAGCATCGGAGTGCAGCGTCGGTTCTGTATCTATTTGCCAGTTTGTCTTTCCGTCCTTGCTTCTGACGCAGGATAGATGAGAATATCCCTCCCCGTTCTCGACCCGTACCAAAAGCAGAACACCATTATCAAAGCGCACCGCCCCGGGGTTGAACACCGCCGTCGCTTTATATGGCCAACACGCGGGCGTCAAAATAGGATTTCCCTCGTATCGCTTGAACAACCCTGCCGATCCTGCATTGTTCATCTTGCCTGTCTCTATCCTCCCTTGTGGAACAATCGCTATTCCCTACTGTAACACATCAGAAAATCAGTGTCAAATACAATCTACGCTAAGACGGTACAACAGTAAGAGATTTCTCTTAGCGCTCGATGGCTCTTTTTGACCATACTCCTTCCAGGGAAAGGGAAGGTTCCCGGCACACAAAATGTTTCTTATCTATCCACTCCCATGACCGAGGTTGATGGTGTGTCCTCAAATATTCCGCGTCGGTCACATCCGCGAGAAGTCTACCCCGCGGTTCTAAGACTCTCACTACCTCTTTCAGTACCCTCGCATCATCCTGAATAGTCTCAAAATAGCCAAAACTGTTTTCCAGAATCATCGTTACGTCAAAAGGTATCAGGCGGGTGCGGTAGTCTTCGGGCATCTCCCTCTCTAAATCTGGCGTGGAGATATTCTTTTTTGGCCCTTGTTTTGGCTTTTTGCACCAAGTAGTGAGAGCAGTCCAACCCTTCAACGTTCTTAAACCCCCTCCTGGCGAGTTCAAGCGAGTGACGTCCCTGGCCACAGCACAAATCCAAGATCCTGTCATCTATATCGAGCCTCAAAATGTTTGTGAACAGGTCTAATTCCTGCTGGGTGGGGTTGTCATCGTCAGCCACGTCTCCATCGGTTTTCAGGTAAAGAGAGTTAAAAATACCCCTCCACCAATCGGGCCTGACGTACTCCTCAAGATTCTGGATAGAACCTAATATTTTCTTTTGAGATTTTCCGTTTTTTCCACCCCGCGGAGGTTTGCCGCGGGACGTTTTTTGGTCCGTGATTCTTCTCCTGTCTCGTAGCACTCTCGCTCCTCTCTTTTGGCTTTCCGTTGTTGCACTCGTTTCCGATGCTCTCTCCGTCTTCGCTCTGATTCTTGGTATTCCTCCCTTCCCGTCATTGAGGATCACCTCCTTCATGTTCCTCTTTGAATGGACAGACATTGTAAGGGAGAGTGCGTCAGAGTTTATACCAAAATTCCGAAAGGTCAAGAGGTTAAAAGCTCCTGATTTCTCTTTTGTTGTTCAACACCTTGCATTTTTCTTTCTAATTGGCT
>AQRW01000063.1 GCA_000402295.1 Candidatus Aerophobus profundus SCGC AAA252-L23 | reverse complement strand
CCCTACATGATCCCTTTTTTTCTTTATCTATAATGTTTTCCCGGAATTCTTTCATAAAACTTTTGACACTACCTCCTGAAATCTTAGCTCTTTATCGTTAGATGCCAAGGCTGCGAGAAGTTGGTATGAGATGTACCTGGCAAAAGCTGGAATAAATTTAAATAAGAACCCAGATAACATCATCTGATGTTATCTGGGTTGATTACTGGCTTTTTTCAATTAACTACCAAACAATCACTGAATTACCTGATTCCTGCTTCAGCTAATGCGGCCAGAGCTTCAACATTAGAAGCATCTACCAAACCAGATCCAGTATCAATGTGAAGACCGGCAAAGCCGTATTTTTTAGTCAAGCAGATTTGAAGAATGGGCAAATACCCCTGAAGGAACGGCTGCTGATCATGTACAACTGCAACATACCCGTTTCTAATAGCCTCTACGGCTGCTGCATTAAGATCAAATCCTGCGCCCGTTATATCTCCTGGTTTTACACCTGCTGATTTCAAGTAGGTTTGTAGCGTAGCGGTAAGTCCTCCGTGATCAGTTATGATCAATTTCACGTCAGGATGGCCGGCGATGTAGCCGGCGATAATTGGTGTACCCAAAGGTGCATCAGCATTTACTGCATCTGAGATTTCCATATAATCAACTGTTACCCCTGCCTCTTCTAGACCATCTATACAACCTTTTGACCTCAACCCTCGCGTTGGCTGGGACAGAAGTCCATAAACTAAAGCCCTGTCTCCCTCTCCTAAGCCAAGAATTTTAACGCAATGTCTGCTTAACATAAGGCCAGAGGCATACAACTCTTGACCAGCGTAACCAAAGCCCAGTGCAGCATATTTTGCTTCGATACCAGGCAAATCTGTATTCTGGCTTGTTACTATAATTCCTTTGGCTTCGGCTGCATCGACTAAGGGTGCAAAGGCAGCTTCTCCTGGGTGTCCCATGATGGCAATGCCGTCAGGACGAGCAGCAACAGCATCTTTGAAGTCCGCAATCATTTTTTCCATGCTCCAGTCCGACCATACATAATCCACCTTACATCCCAAATCATATTCTGCCTGTTTTGCCCCATTATAAACAATAGAAGCAAAAGGACATCCTGGTGGTCCTCCGCAGAAGAAGCGTATAGTTACTCCCTTACCAATTTTTTCAAGCCCATAACCTACGGTAGTAAAAGCGAGACCGAGACAAAGTACCATAAGCATAACAATCGTCAATAGTCTCTTCATTTTATTCTCCTCACTATTTCAATTTTTCGAAAGCTTCAGTAAAAGAATTTGATATCTAACTTTTCCTCAGCTTTCTTTTTTTTCTGCATTAGAGCCGCCTGCCTACTTTCTCACCTCCTTTTCTATCTTATTCTTAGTTCCAAAATTTCTTTCTTACACTATCCTTAAATCTATTTTACCGTAAGAAAAAAACTTAGTCAAGGTTCTTGTAGCTGACCCTGAGAAATTGAAAGTAGATTACCATATTGGGCCATGGAGAGAAAAATGAGAAAAAACAAGAGCCTATCAATAGATTATCCTTGGTAGGCTGGTTGACCCGAATCAAAGGAGGTGATAGTATTTGTTTGTCTCTCCAGACATAAATAAATGATTGGGGGAAGGAGGGCGGAAAAAAATGACTCAAAAGTCTTTGCCAGTCATTGTGGAGAAGCAGCTAAAATGGTATAGAGCCGAAATTGCTCTGATCTATATATTGATTTTCCTGGGAATTATCCTGATTCCACTGGGACTGGGCATATACTTTTTTGTGAGCCAGACAAGTATTGTGGAGCGAGTAACCTCCGTCCCCAACCCAAACATTATCTTATCAGAAATAAGAATGCTTTATAACTTTTCCCGAGTTTTGGGGCTCACCTTCTGCTTAATCGGAGTAGCTGTGCTAATTTCAGCTATGGATAGACTATCACTTATCAGAACTTCTCATAGAATGGCCTCATTCATTGCTAAAAAGAATAGCGGGAGAAGTGTTTAACAAAATCGGCGGGGAAAAGCTTGACTTTAGGCCATTTTTTTACTATGTTTTAGGCAGGACTTGGGTAATCTGACTGGACAGGTTAATCAGTAAATCAGAACTTTCCCGTTCTCATCAGGGCAAGACTAAGGATAAGTTAAGGTGAGTGATAATAACCGATGGGGGAGGAGGTTTCTCTCTTCTTTTTTTATTTTATCAGTGGTAGGACTGTTAATCGGATACCATCTTTTCCTTTCGCTATCCGATAACAATTTATTTTCTTCTCTCAAAAGTATCCTGGCTAATAAGAAGGAAGTACCGCAGTCAGGTACATCTACTCAAATTGATCAGAATGAGCCGGTAGAAGTACCTGATGTTCAGACCACCCCTCCTGTTAATTACGCTATTAACGAGCGTCTTCTCCTATTTGAACCCTCCAATGTCCAAGGTCTACAAAATGTCCTTGATGAGATCTACGATAAAGATTCAATTTTTCCTGACTTGGTGGTCAATTTAGCTCCTAAAAAATTGCCTCCCGGACTGGCAAAGATCCACTTGAAGAAAAGAAAATCTATCTTCATTAAATCGCTACTTCCCATTATCATTTCTGAAAACGAAAAAATAGTCAAAGACAGAGAAATTCTCCTGAGTTTGAGGGAGACCTGTCAAAGAGAAGGTAAAATAAGTGGTGAACAGAGGCAACTTTTGAAGCAGTTCATCCGGAACTACTCTCTGCCCCCCCAGTTTTCTTTATCCAACGAGCCAGACCTGGAAAAGATTTTTCCTCTTCTTCAAGACAGAATTGATATTATTCCACCTTCCTTAGTAGTAGCTCAGGCAGCTATCGAGTCGGGCTGGGGAACCAGCCGGTTCTTATTGGAAGGAAATAACCTCTTCGGTCAGTGGATTTTCAACTCCGAAAAGGGAATTATCCCGGCTGGTCGGCCAGCCGGGGCTACCTATCGAATAGCTTCCTTTGTTAGTCTTCCCCATTCAGTGAGGAGCTATCTTAAAAATTTGAATACCGGTTGGGCTTACCAGGAACTCCGAGAACAACGGGCCCGACAGCGCCGGGAGAAGGGAAATCTCAATTCTCTTACCTTGGCCGAGGAGTTACGCTTGTACTCTATTCGTCGTGAAGCTTATGTAAAAGAGCTGCAGGGAATAATCAAAGCCAATAATCTTCAGGCCTTAGACCGTCTTTTCCCACATATCCGCCCTCTCTCAGAGGTCTCCTCACTCACCATGGCTTTCTTGAGAGAGAGGAGCAATGAGCAAATTGATTAGATTAGTTAGTCTGTTCCTATTTTTGATCTTGTTTTTTCTTTCCGCTAGTCTTTCTCTGGCTTCACAGACCTATCTGACAGTTCTGGTTTACCATCGCTTTAATGAAGCCAGATATCCCAGTACCAATATTTCCCAAAACCGCTTCCTTGAGCAAATGGAATATCTGAAAAAAGAGAAATATCAGGTTCTTTCTCTGGAGGAATTGCGAGAGTTCGGCCAGAAAGCGAAAGGTTTTCCCGAAAAAGCGGTCCTAATTACTATTGATGATGCCTACCGCTCGGTTTATGAAGTAGCCTACCCTATTTTGAAGGATCTTGGTTATCCCTTCACGGTTTTTCTATGCTCAGAATCAATCGAAAAACGCTATCCGGCTATGATAACCCTTAAAATGATTGAGGAAATGAAGAAAGAGGGGGTTACTTTTGGCAATCACACCCACACTCATCCCCATCTGGGTATCCCCTCAAAGGATATGACCGAAGAGGACTACCGCCTCTGGGTTAGAGAGGAAATTCAGAAATGCCGGCAGTTTCTGCAGAGGCACGGGATAGAAAGTCATTCTATTGCTTTTCCTTATGGTGAGTATAACCAGATTGTCCTAAAAGAATCCCGAAATCTGGGATATGATCTCTTGTTTTCTCAAAATCCTGGCTCAATTATTATTCCCTGGGATAGACAAACTGTTTTTCCCCGTCAGGCTATAGTGGGAGAGAATATGAACCTGGTGGCTTTTGAGGAAAAACTTGCTCGTCTTCCTCTCCAGATAACTTTTTCTCAACCATCCTCCGGTTTTCTTGAATCGGCCAAGCCAGAAGAATTTGCCGCTCAGATCCTTTATCCGGAAAAATATAGTCCTGGGATCGTAAATATGTTCGTCTCAGAGTTGGGACGACTGAAGGCTAATTTTGATCCTCAGACGGGATGGATTAGCTCATCCAACCAAAAAGGACTTACTAGACCGATAAATCGAATTACCATCACCGCCCGGGAAAAGAACAGTTCCAAATTTGCCTGGGCCTCCTGGCTTATCTGTTTACCGCCTCCCTGGAAATCAAAAGCGCAAAGTCAATAAAATAGGAGGCTAAGGCCTCCCCTACCCTCTTCCGTCATTGCGAATCTGCCCTCGGCAGACGTGGCAATCTTATGTAATAGAGTGGTAGCCGCAGGCTTTAGCCTGCGTTTATTTGCGCAAGTTAAAACTTGCGACTACCTTTATGGGTGGATAGGAGCGACTTCAGTCGCCCTCTTCTGTCATTTTGAGGAGCTAGATTCCCATACCTCAAGAAAGCCCAATCTTCCCGTACCAAACCGGAACGGAATGACAGCTTGACTAATTCAGGATAAAATGGTATAAAGTTAACAGTAGGTTTTAGGTATTTTTTATTTGATGTACAATTGAGACTCCTCCTTTGTCATTGCGAGGAGCGTAAGCGAGGAAGCAATCTCGATACCAACCTCCGAACACGTTGGGTAATCCTTTTCTCTTCAGAATTAACAGAAACTATCAAGGAGATTTCCACGATGAGGCTAACCATTACTCTACAGCCTCTCAAAGGCGAAAAAGCTCCCCTACCCCTTCAATATAACTATCCACTTCAAAGTTTCATCTATCACCATATTTCCCTAAAATTAGCTGATTTTCTCCATAACCGGGGTTACTCTTACGGTAATCGTAGATTCAAACTCTTCACTTTCTCCCGTATCAATGGTAGATTTCAGATACAAAGAGAGAAAGAAGAAATTGTATTTACCGGCCCTATTCATTTCCATATTAGCTCTCCGGCAAGAGAGTTCATTGAGCAATTCGCTGAGGATTTGGCCCGGGTACCGGAAGTCAGTATTAACAGTAATTCTTTTGTGATTACCTCTATTGAGGTCCATTTCCAGCCGGCTATTTCTGGATCACTAATCATCAGAATGCTCTCGCCTGTTACTGTTTACAGTACTCTTTCCACCGCTGATGGCAGAAAAAAAACCTATTATTACTCACCTTTTGAAGATGAGTTCTCCCAGCTTATTCGAAATAATTTAATGAAAAAATATCAGGCGTTTTACGGCAATTCTCCCACAGCAACTGACTTTGGAATTTCTCCTCTGGGAGTAACTAAGAGTGCCGAAAAAATAATCAAGTATAAGCCGAAAGATGCTTCTTATACTCTGATTAAAGGTTGGATGGGCCACTACCAGCTACAGGGCAGTCCGGAGCTTATTTCTTTAGCCTACGATTCTGGCCTGGGCTCCAAAAATCCCCAAGGCTTCGGTATGTTTGAGATTATGAATAGAAGGTGAGAAAAAAATGGAAGAACTGAAAGAGGAACAGTTTAAGTGCATCAAGGAAGATAATTTAGGGGAGGAGGATGAAAAACAATGGGAAAAGGTCAAAAATAGTTTTTGACCACTTCTATGATTACTTAACCAAAGATAAGGGTCTGAAAAAAAGTACTGCCCGGAAACGTACAGAAATGGCTGGTTTTTTTGTCATGAATTACCTTTTTGTGTACGATGACGCTATGAGCATTTTGGAAGTTTGTGGGGATACCATCAGGACATTCTTGGGCAACTGGTATATCAGAAAAATGTGGAATCTCAGCATATCGCAGATGAAATCTTTCCTGAGAGCTCTTTCTAACTTTTTCACCTTTCTTAGCCAGAGGGGTTTCATGGA
>AQRW01000062.1 GCA_000402295.1 Candidatus Aerophobus profundus SCGC AAA252-L23 | reverse complement strand
GTGGAGAGAAGAAAAGAACTTTGGAGAATCATTAATTATAACGATCATATCGTTCTCAAACCTGAAAATCCCAAGGATGATCCGGTTGTGCTAAATAAAAACGACGGATCCAAAATTATGGGTGTCTACGTAATGTCTATAAGGATCCCGGGGAAATAGCTCAACTAGCCCGACACAAGCGGGAGACATAGGATCAGGAAAAACTTTTTACCTGTTGGCGACGATTAGTCCTTTGATAATCTTGGCTTTGTGTGTGACCGGTGTATTCGAGGATGTTATGGGGTACGATGTCTTTAAGCACCTCTCACGTGAGCGAGCTGTAAAAGGGTCAGGGGAGACAGAGCATGTCGATTTTGCAATACAACTTGACCCAGGGCCTGATGCTCAACCGGAAATGATGATTGAACTGAAAAGAATAGGGATTGAGTTGTCCAAAAAGCACTTGAAGCAGGTGACATCCTATGCTATCGATGCAGGTTGTGAGTGGATTCTGTTAACTAATGGAGCGGAATGGAAAGTGTACCACATAGAGTTTGGTCAACCACCAAGGACCAAGATTCTGGACAATTGGAATCTACTGGAGGATGACGTTAATGAATTAGCCAAGAAGTTTGAGAGCATTAGTTATCGATCTCTCAAGCGGGGCCAACTTGACAAGATTTGGAGTCACGTAAAAGTCCTTGTCCCAGGTTCACTATTGGCGGCAATTGCCACAGAGGACGCACTGGGAGCTATAAGGCGCAATTTATGTAAGAATACTGGCATTCGCGTGAATAATGAGGAAGTCTTTGCGGGGATAAGCAGACTATTGAATGAAGCTGCAGTAGTTGCATTGGGCAAGCTAAAAAGACCGACACCCACTGCTCGAAAAAGAACGTCGAAGACAAAGAAAGAAGTAAGTCAAAGCGAAACAAAGCTACCCGTGGTTGAAGTAGAGAAAGAAGAGCAAGCAAGCCGGAGATCATGAGTGTTTATATGATGTCCATTAGGATACCTACAAAATAGAGGTTTTGTGTCAGATGGGATGGGTAATTATTTGGATATTGTTTGGGCTAATAGGTTATGCCATAGGGATTAAGAAAGGCTATGATCCCGTGATAGCACTGGTTAGCGGGCTTATACTCGGGATCTTCAGTCCATTAATGTTGCTGTTCACGTCGAAAGTGAAAAAGTGCCCACAGTGTGCTGAGTCAGTTAAGAAAGAAGCTAAGATTTGCAGGTTTTGTGGATACAAATTCTTACAGCAGTGAGGGTAAAACCGGTCTTGGTGACATGCCGGGGTTTTCGTTGGATTCCCTCGTTCCGTTCTGCTTTCGACCATATCTAAAAGAGAATACGTGTCGCCCTGGCCTGACAACCTGAGCGCCTTTGAGGGTCTGCTCAGGGAAAGTGAAGTACCCCGCCCTGAAGGACGAGGCATCTTAGAACAATCCCAGTTGTTTTGCTTCGTGCTTTTGGTATTTTATGTATCTTCTTATTATCTCAGAGGTAACTTTATCTCCGGTAGTTCTGACAAAATATCCGTCATTCCAGAGTTCTCCTCCCCACAGATACCTCTTTAAGATGGGGAAATTCTATGAACATTTTTCTCAGAGCTTATTACTTTGAAGATATTCACAATCTTGATGCAAGAATATCTGGGAGGTGCGGACAGAAAGAGGTGAGTGTGATCTGGCATCACATCCATTGTATCTATCTCAATCTCATATTGTTCGGCTATTTCCTCAAAAACCTCTTTCAGTCTTACTTCCATGTCATCCGTTAAAATTTTCTTGCGGTATTTCGGAATCCAGACAAAGTGGTATTTGATATCATATACTGCATGTCTTGTTCTCTTAACGCCCATGCGGTCAGTATATGGTACCCCAATACTTTTGTCCAGCTTCGCTGGACACGGCATTCATCCCCGCCCTGAAGGGCGAGGTATTCTGCCGTATTGTTTATAAAAGCGATAAAGGTCAACAAGGGGGTGAGATAGAAAATGGAGTGTAATGGTAAAGAATTAAAGCAGGTTCTTAATGCGTTGAAGGGAGGGTATCCTGAAATTTTTCTAGTTCCTCATCTTGCGAAGGACCTTAGTATGGACCAGCAAAGGGTAACGAGAGTGCTTGCTTATAGTCTTGATAAAGGTTGGGTTGCACTGGTGGGAGACAAGGGAACTCCTAGTTTTGGTCCTTATAGAATGACAGCTTATGGTATTGATAAGGTAAATGCTTGGACAGGCGATGATGATGCTCTGAGAATATAAAGAAAGAGCCCGCTCAGGTTTAGGCAGCCTAAACCGGCAAAAGGCATCAAATTGACCTCTCTTGTCATCAGGGGCAGTACAGACCTGCCAGGTCAATTGTTGGGGGCGTGGGGGGAGGGACCAGACATCGGCAAAACCTGTTGGGGCAGAGGTCAGAGGATGCTTTGACCAAGCTAACTGAAGGGAGGTGATAAGGATGCCTAGCTGGAAGATCCATGACAAATGGGCAAAGAAGATGGGAATAGCTAAAGAGGTGTCGGACTATATTAACAGGGCAATTGATAACATAGATATGCCAGAAGATTTCAGGAAGCATACTGATCAAAGAAAGCTGCCCAGGAGCAGGGGAGGTTCCACATCAATTGCAGATATTGTGGCTGGTACGGGGAGAAACGAACACGATAGGGCCAGAAGCAAACTCATTAAAAAACAGGACTTACTATTTCTTCTTCCAAAAGGAAAAGACTACATAAAGGCATGGTACTTGCATTTCATATTGGATTATCTCGTCAAATTGAGAGATTGGAGGAAGAATACGGGTGAAAGTATAGAAGAGTGCATTGATAAGTACAAAAGAAATAAGAAGGCAGTGGTTACTTCTGGAACAGAAGAGGTATTGACTGAAGTTATGGATTTTCTCAAGAAGAACAGTCAAGAACTTCAACAAGATATCGATTTGTGGTGAAAATGGGCCCAAAGAAAAATAAAGCCTAAAGGTAAGAAATGAACACCCTCTACTACGGCGATAATCTGGACGTCCTGCGCAAGTATATTAAGGATGAGAGTGGGGAGTGAAAGAAATGAGAGCGGCAGTGACCATCTTGGCATTTGTGCTGGTTCTCTCAAGTATAGGGATAGCCTTTCAGAATGAACCGGAGGGCTTCCGGAGGTTGAAATGGGGGGATCCGCCGACAGAAGACATGGTATTGTGGGGAGAAGGCGAAATAATAGGAAAATACCTGGTAGCACCGGGCATCTCCTCCTATGAGGGCGAGAAGATTTATACGAGGTGTAATGAGGAGATGAGCATTGATGATGTGAGAATTAACCTCATTCTCTATTCGTTTCATCGGGATAGATTTAAAAGCGTCTATATCTATTTTCGTGGCAGGGAGAACTATGAGCGCCTGAAGGCAAGCTTTATAGGAAGATTCGGGCCAGGCGAGAAGCAAGACCAGTGTGAGAATGTACTTTTTTGGACAGGGTTCTCGGATGTCTTCTTAGATTATGAACCTATAAGAAATTGGGGAACGGTAGAGATTTTCAACGTAAATATTTATTTTGAGAATTTATTTCCCTCATGGAGAACCAATAAGAAGGAATCGACTCATGGAGGTACTGATGACTTCTAAACAAGTGATTCCGTATATTTCTTTGTCTTGAGGAAGTAGATGCATTGACACTGTCAACCCCCTTTGTTGACTTATTTCTATTATGTATTAAAATTATAAATGACTAACACTATGATAAAGAGAATAAAATGAAGTTAGGCAGACTTCTCCGGGAATGTCGGGAGACCGCTGGCCTCACTCAACAAGAGGTTGCTGCTAAACTTGGCATAACCCAATCCTATCTTAGCCATCTCGAAACCAGCCGAAGCATCCTAAATAGAACCCATATCCTTCGCAGAGTAGCCGAACTCTTTAAACTTGATTATCACTATATTAAAGGATTATCCGAACAAGATGAGGTAGAATTTAATAAACTTTCAATGCTTGAGAAATATCGCGCTATAGACCATAGTGCGATTCCTCCACAAGCATCAAAGAAAAAGCGCTACCACATCCCCATCCTTAATGAAATCCCCGCCGACATTCCCAACGATATGACTGACTTCGATTTCCCTCCCGGCATCGCCGAAGATTATGTAGATCGATATCTTGACAACTTCACTACTACAGACCCCTCTACCTATGCTGTCAGGGTAGGTGCAGACTGCATGGAGCCTAAGCTGGAAAAAGGCGATAACGTCTTGTTATCCAAGACAAAAGAATGGGAGTCGGGTGATATTGTAGCAGTGAGATGGTCAGACGGAGAGAAGAAGGAACTCCGTAGGATCATCAAACAGGACGATCATATCATACTCCAACCTGAAAACCCAAAATACAGTCCTATCGTATTAAACAAGGAAGACAAGCCCGAAGTAATGGGCGTTTTTACCATGCTGATTAGGATTCCGAGGAAGTAGCTCAACCATTCCGACACAATCAGGAGACGTGGGATCAGGAAAAAGTTTTACCTGTCGGCGACGATTAGTCTTTTGATAATGTTGTCTCTGTGCGAGACAGGCACGCCCGGAAACTTGTTCTTTAGATAATGGACGGAGGGGAGCCTGAATTAGTGAGGATCCTTGTGATGTGAATAATAATTGGGAGGAGGTAAGACAAATGAGAAAACTAATTATACTTTGTTTGGCTGGATTAATTGCATTTCCCCTTTCAGGATGTGTGTCAAGGCCTGAAAAACAAATAGATCAAATCATACTGGATGAGCAATACTATACAACCGACAAAGGCCGTGAGTTTGCTCAAAGATATCGAGCTAATCTGGAACGCATCGTTGCTCAAATAAGATCACGGCATGCACCTGGAGATCTTGAATTTGTCAACCCTAGCGAGGGTAGAAATGCTGAAGGACTATTTTTTGGATATCAAATGACTGATCCAGAGAAAAATATCTATTTGATAATTCGAATGTATTCAACAGTTCGCTATAATACTTTACAAACTGACTACAACGGGAGAGCGGCTTCTACTTTCTTGCGCTTTGGAAGAGACCTATTCGATTTGGTGTCCAGTGATAGACAGATAATGTCAAATAACGATATCTGTGGAATATGCGTCTCACTGCAATGGATTGCAGCGAATTTTTTTGAGGAAAGATATTTTGGGGGGACATGGGAAGGAATAGGAATTTGGACTAGTAAATCAGTCTGCGACGATTTCATAAATAATAATATAACAAATCAGGAATTTATGAATAAGAACAAGGTGTTCGGATGGCAGGATAAGACGTTTTTAGGATTGATAGAGACGGACCTAGGGAAAGGTCTATGATCAAAAAATTGAATCTTCAACTATACTCCCCGTAAGAGGTGTAATCCATGATGAACACCCTCTACTACGGCGATAATCTGGACGTTGGGGGGAGGATCTGCGGAATGAGACTTGGGCCGAGAAGATAAGCTTGAAGTTATGATGCTCTATAAAATGCTTTTTCGAGTATCCTTGGGGGCTATGATACTTCGAAAGCATTCTGCCAAGAAGACTGGGAGAAGACTCTCATATGAGAGATAACCGGCAAGTCAAGCCTTTTCTAAGATGGGCAGGTGGAAAAACACGTTTGGTAAGGCATTTATTGCAGTTTGTTCCTGACGGCTACGATGAGAGTACATACTGGGAGCCCTTCTTGGGCAGCGGGGCAATGTTCTTCGCATTGAAGCCACAAAGAGCTGTTTTATCAGATTTGAATGAACATCTCATACACTGCCACAAAACAGTAAGAGATAAACTGGAGTGCACCCCTATGGTTGGACAAATTGGGTTAGAGTGATCTGACTGGGTACAGTTAGTTTTTGCTTATCCACAAGTAGCTCCTCAAACTCATTGGGTGGGCGATAACCCAATGATGAGTGCAGTCGTTTCTCATTA
>AQRW01000061.1 GCA_000402295.1 Candidatus Aerophobus profundus SCGC AAA252-L23 | reverse complement strand
TCCTCTCTGGGCTCGGAACAGGCTTAGCAATCCCTAAGAGGACATACTTTCCATGAGATTGCTTCCTCTTCGCTTCGCTCTGAGCTTCGGCTACTATCGCTCGCAATGACAAATCGTTGTAAGGTTATTTTGGAAACGCTATACTAGATATGTAGTGGGTCTCCTGTTTTCGGCAGGAAACGGACATATTCCGCCAGCGCCACTCTTAGCCAAGGAGTATAAGCATCGGAATTGTCAAATACATCTTTTTTCAATCTGTCGATATCAATCCATTTGTAACTGGCCACCTCTGTTTGATTTGGTTTTACTTCACCATTGTATTTCCCAATCAACAAAGCACACATTTCGTTTTCAGAACCAATGTCTCCATACTTTGCTTGGTATTGGAATTTAGTCAAGAATTTTACCTGGCAAGAAAAACCTAATTCCTGTGGTAATCTTCTTTCTCCAGCCTGTTCATAGGTTTCATCGGGGTAAACGTGGGTGCAGCAAGAAGCATCCCAAAATGCGGGCCATAGGGTTTTTGATTTAGCCCTGAGGGCTATCAGCAACTGGACTTCATCATTAAAAATAAAGGTAGCAATTGCTCTGTGTAAAATCCCGTCACCCAAGTGACACCTTTCTCTTATTTCCGTGCCGATTACGGTGTCATTTGCGTCTACCAGTATCAAAATTTCTTTATCCATAACAAACTCCAGTGGCTGAACCACTGGCAAACTCAAGGCTTGCTGAAACACAGCCTTCGTTCTAGCTCACCGTTCATCCATAAGGTCTCAATGTCCTCATATTTTACTGTTTGGTGCAATTCTCTATTCGCTATGCTTCTACAATATCTTTGAATGCCTGCTCTCTGTCTGTTCCTATTTGACTCAAGACTAGTTTGCAGTGTCGGGCCAGGGAATTTGCGTAGCTGATCAGATATCGCCCTTTTAGATGAACAGCGCAATCCCGTGCCAACTGGGCGTATTTGGCTGCTACCGAGATAACCGAGTCAATAGTATCATCAAACGCAAACGCTCGCCGGACGAAATCCTCAGTTGGAGGCGCGGAATCCGACCAACCAGCACTGAGCATAACCTTGGTGAGCAAATATCCATAATGCCTATCTTGCAAGTCTTGGCGCCAATCCCGCAATTGATTTATGAAATCAAAGACAACTTGGGTGCAGTCAACGTAGTGAGCCAGAGGCTCAACTGCCTCCTCGTGTTGGGCTAAGAGAGCTACCGGCATAGCTGATAGCTTAAACATAGCTGCTTTGCGGGCAATTAACCAGAGATCATCTTCGCTATAGTCCTGCAATCTATTCCAGTGGAAGGCTTGCTCCCAAGAAACACTTTGCATCCATTCGGTCACATATTGCTCCAGATAGTTCCAGAAAGAGGAACTGGCTGGAAAAATAGCTCGATACTGCCTCATCATTTCCGTGAATACAACAGTACCAAACGGTGAAAGATTGGCCCATCGGCTCCCGCTCTCATCCATTATGTTATTCGGAGAGGGGCAAAACTCCCGCTACTTCGCAGTTGTAAGTCTTTTCTATTCGCTTCTTCACTTCAGCAAAGTTGAATTCAGTAGAACCTTATTAACCACCAGAAGTACCCGGGGGATGCTTAGTTTGCCGGCTACTTCCACTATCACTGCCGTCCCTTGATAGTCCTGCTGGTCAGCAGGACGCATGATCACTAAAAGAGTATCGGATATAGCGATAGAAAGCAGCGTCTCTTCGTTAATTCCGGGGTGAGTGTCAAGGAACAAATAATCGAGGTTAAGCTTTCTTACTAGTTCCCGGAAACCATCGTTGAGTAGCCCAACATCGTAACCCTCCTTGAGCACCCTGGCGATCTCTCCAGTCTTGATACTGGACGGAATTAAATAAATGCTGCCGCTGATCGGTATAACCTTGCTTTTCCCTGTCTTCAAGCTATCACTTACATCATAGGCTGTCTCTTCGATGGCACAATTTCCCCAAAGATAATCATTAAGGGTTTTATCCATCTTTTCTTCACCGAGGCCAAAAAGAACATGGATGCCGGGGGAAGTAATATCGGTATCAACGATACCTACCCGTTGTCCCTGCTGAGCAATGGTCACGGCCACATTAGCGGTGATGTTAGACTTTCCCGTGCCACCACGGAAAGAATGAATGGAAATACCCTTGAATTCACCCAGTCTGTTATTCCAGGTATGAAAAGTATACAGAATGGATGCGTTGAGTCAAGCAACGAAGTTGGAGAAATGTTCAGAGAGAATCTCCCCGCAGATGAGAGCAGAGACCTTACCCCTTGTCTTACAACCCCTACTTGGTAGGGGTTGTGATCCGGTAGCCGCAGGCTTTAGCCTGCGTTTATTTGCGCAGCTTGAAAGCTGCGGCTACCATGGCCTCTTTGCGCAAGTTAAAACTTGCGGCTACCATAACCTCTATACTAATGAAATGCATAAAGAGACCAGCTTACAGGAGAGAAAGCTCTCTGATTATTTCAAAAACCGGGCCCGTAATCTCTTTCAAGAAATAGTCGAGAAAAAACTGGAAGAACCCTTCAAAAAATTGATACAGGGTTTTGAGGAACCATCTACGGAGGAAATTCTCCAACTGGGAGAAAAATATGTACATCGTTCTCTGAGAGGAGAGTCTATTCTCTCTATAGGTAAGATCATTCATTCCATCAAGAGAGGAAGGGATGGAGCAGTAAATGTTATGCCTTTTACTTGTATGCCTGGAAACCTAGTCAGTGCCATAGCCACTAAAATTGAAAAAGAATATCCTGGTTTTCCTCTTCTCAGCCTCTCTTACGACGGTTCTCCCCAGGCTAATTATTTGAACAAAATTAGAACCTTTGTTTCTCAAGCCGAAAATTATCACCAAAAGAAAATGAGTAAAAAATATCACTTGACCCCGGGTTAGATTTAAATGTTTAAAACTATCTATTTGTCGAGGAGGAAAAGTTGAGAACAGCTCTTATTTATTCAGCTCAGTCAAAAAAATTGGAACTAATTGCCCGGAGAATCCTTTCCCTTATTCAGAAAACAGGACATAGCGTAGAGGAAATAAAGGTGGAGGAAACAACCAAAACTCCCAGTTTTTATGGTTATGAACTAATCTTCGTGGGAAGTCCTGTTCTCGGTTTCTGGGGTGGGAAGTATCCTGAGACTCTGGCTAATTACCTACGAAGAGCTAGTGGTTTGGAAGGAAAAAAGAGTGTGGTATTCGTTACCCCGAAAACTTTCGGAGTGAACAAAGCCACCAAGAAAATTATGCATCAATTGGAAAAGAAGGGGTCCTTCGTAATTGATTTTCGCTGTATCAAGAATACGGCAGAAGCAGAAGAATTTGGCCAAAAGCTCTTGAGCCGGTTTTCAAGGAAAGAATCGTAACAACTTTATCTCCTCACCTGAATAACCCCAATTTAATAAGGATAAACTATGGAAAAAAGGAAGGAGACTCTAACAACTCTGCGAGAGATGATAGAGGATTACCGAAAACTTCTTTTTAATATGGAAAACATTGGTGAGGAAATCAATGATTTCTTACTCTTGAGAGATCAGATTCACCAGTTGACCAAAAAGCTAAAAGAAATTGGCACCGACCTTTCTGTAGAAAAATCTCGCCTGGATAGTTTTGACCAAGTTTTCAAAAATCGTCGCAAGCTGATTTTACGTAAACTAACCTCTACCTTTGATTTCAAAAGCTATCGCCAACAGAACCAAATTCCCGCGGAACGCTGGTGGTGGTATATTGACGAATCTTTAAAAAAACAAAGGCAAAAACGTCTACAGAGATGGACTAAAAAATTAGTTGTTATCACAGTAGTTTTGCTATCTGTATGGGCAATCTTTACCTGGGTTATCCCTAAACCACCTGCTTACCTACTTCACCAGGAAAAGGCCGATCAATTGACCAGCCAGGGTAATCTAGACGAAGCCATTGAGGAATACAAAAAGGCTATGGAGCTTAACCCGCAGGATGGAACCAGTTATCTTATGTTAGGCATCCTCTATCAGGCAAAAGAGGAGGAAGAGAAAGCTAAAGATTACTTTGCTCAAGCTGAGAAAACATTGTCCGACCCACTACAGTTTTATCTTCAAAGAGGGATGGCCTATTTACAGCAAAACAAATTAGACAAAGCTTACCAAGACGCCAGCGCCGCTCTTAAACTAACTCCTGATAACATCAATGCTCATTTCCTTATGGGAAATGTTTGCGAAGCTCAAGACCATATTGCTGAAGCTCTTCAACATTTGGAAGTAGTAGCCAACGCCCCCGATGCCGATCCCAAGCTTACAGTTATGGCTCGCTTTAAATTGGGCATGTTAATGTTGCGGGGAATGGCACTTCCTCAGTAAGAGACACCAACCTTAACCCACTCCCTTTGCCGCGAACTCTGCAAAATAGCCTCACAAAGTTGCTGTTGGTGATGTCCGTCGGCAAAAGTTGGGAAATCAGGTTCCCCACCTTTCTTAAATTTCTCCTGTCGAATATACTCATAAATAGCTCTGTTACAAGCAGTATGACTATCCGGAAAACCCTCCCCGTGCCCTGCCGGATACCGGGCGTACTTTTTAGCCGAGGAATGCATCAAAGAAGGATTTTTAATCAGGATTTCGTTAGGCTTGTCTCGGTGACCCATCCATAGCTCGTTGGCTCTTTCTGAATCCCAGGCCACTGACCTTTGAGAGCCGGATATTTCGTAAAATAGGCGGCACTTTCTCCCAGCACTAATCTGCGAGATAGTCATTAGTCCCCGGGTTTCCACTCCGGAAAATTTGAGCAACACTATCGCCATATCCTCGGTATCCATCTGAACTTCCTCCCAGTCAGTTGCTTTCAACTCCTGGTCAGCAAAGGTTTGAATGAACCCCTTGGGTTTTTTCCTTACCGGAATGAAGCAAGCCAAATCGGCCAATACTTTCTCCACTCTAAGATTAGTGATATGTTCAATTAAATCCATCCAGTGGGTTCCCAAATCACCGATAGCCCGAACTGCTCCTCCCTTAGCCGCCTCTACCCTCCAGTTATAATCAGTATCGTAAAGCAACCAATCCTGATGAAACCCCCCCCGGATAAAAAAGAGCTTTTCACCCAGAGCCTTTTCTTGAAGCAAGGCTCTGGTTTCCTGGACTAAAGGATAGAACCGGTGGTTGAAGGTTATAGCGCCAACCAACTCTTTTTCTTTTACCAAATCCACCAGTTCCTTGGACTCCTCAGGAGAGATAGTTAGAGGCTTATCACAAACTACATGCTTTCCCGCCTGGAGAGCAGCCTTAGCCTGGGGGAAATGTAGATAGTTAGGGCTGGTAATCTGGACCACTTGTATCTCTTCATCTTCAATTAAATCACGCCAGTCTCTATAAGCCCGGGGAATCGAAAGTGCCTGGGACTTAGATTTGGCTGTTTCTTCCCCGGAAGTAGCCAGAGCAACAACTTCCACGAAGCCAAGGCGACGTAGGGATTCGATATGAAGTGGCCCTATAAATCCTGCCCCGATCACTCCTACCTTGATTTTCTTCATCATTAATCAGACCTCCTTTGGGCCTTAATAATCTGGGACAATTCTCCCCAGGATAAGGTGTTGATTACATCATCTTTTTCCAACCAGCCCCGGCGGGCCGTAATTACCCCCAGAGTCATAAAATCAAGAGAATCTTTGCTGTGAGCATCCGTATCAATAACTAATTTTACTTTTTTTCTTCGGGCCTCCCTAGCCCAAACATCAGTTAAGTCAAGTCTTTCTGGCTGAGCATTTATTTC
>AQRW01000060.1 GCA_000402295.1 Candidatus Aerophobus profundus SCGC AAA252-L23 | reverse complement strand
GCAGGCTTTAGCCTGCGTTTATTTGCGCAGCTTAAAAGCTGCGACTACCATAACCCCTTTGCGCAAGTTAAAACTTGCGGCTACCAGAACAACCACGCTTTCCAGAAAACCATAGTCCCGTAAGGTAGCGAACAGAGCCAGTCCCAATATAGCACAGTTGGTGGTAATGAGAGGTAAATAAATTCCCAAAGCTCGATAAAGAGAGGGATAACTTTTTCGGATAAACATTTCGATTATTTGGACCAGAGAAGCAATGACCAAAATATAGGCTACATACTCCAGGTAGGGAACCCCAAACTTTTTTAGAATAAGGTGATAAACAATCCAGGTTATTCCTCCGGTTAGAGTCATCACAAAAGTAGTGGCTATTCCCATTCCCAGAGCTGACTTGATTTTTCCGGTTACCCCTAAAAAAGGACAAATTCCCAGGAAATAGGTAAGAACGAAGTTATTCACCACGGCGGCACTGATAAATAGGAGTAAAATCTTCATCAAAAATTCCTTATTTTAGATTAACTTGAGTTTTCTTGCTCAAAGTATTTATTAATCCCAAAAGAATTCCCAGGGTGATGAAAGCTCCCGGGGGAAGAATCATAATCACCCAGGGTTCAAACCACCCACCATTAGCCCGGGTAATGAGAACTTGATAACCCGGGAAAAAACCCGTACTCAGGATAGAACCGGAACTCAAAATTTCTCTGATGCCGCCCAGAATCACCAGAATAAGGGTAAAACCCAGCCCCATTCCCAGAGTATCCATAAAAGAACGAGGGACCGGATTCTTAGAAGCAAACGCTTCCATTCGACCCAGGATAATACAATTAACCACAATCAAGGGAATATAAGGACCCAGAGCCTTACTCATAGAAGGTATGGTAGCGGCCAAAGCCAGATCAATAATGGTAACAAAAGTGGCGATAATAATAGTAAAAGTAGCTATACGAACCTGATGGGGAATGAGATGTCTAAAGGAAGAGATGACCATTCCAGAAAGAGCGATCACAAAAGTTACTGCCATCCCCATAGTAAATCCCTGAAGGACGGTAGTGGTAACAGCCAGAGTGGGGCACATCCCCAAGAGTTGTCGGAGAACCGGGTTTTCTCGCCACAAACCCTTGATTAAATCACCATAGAGTTGCCAGGAAGTCTTCATTTTAGTTCCCTACCCTCCTCCTCGAGAGCGGTCCGGAGGGAAACTATTACCCTATTGATAATTTTCACCACTGACCGGGAGGAGATAGTTGCCCCGGTGATAGCCTGTATCTGGTTAGGGGCTTTAGGTTTTTTGTTCTTCAGATATTCAATGGGAGGTGAAACTTTCAGGCCCTGGAATTGCTGAGCAAAGGTTTTTCCACTGGGTTGCAGAATATCCTGGGTAGCTATCTTACCGCCCAGACCGGGAGTTTCTTTGCTGTAGAGAACTTCTATCCCCCCCAGAGTTTCCAAATCGGGTTTTACTCCCACCATTACCCTTATCTTATCCTGATACCCTCCTCCCTCACCTACTATGGCGTAGCCCAGCAGATTTCCGGAGGTATCTTCACATCGGTAAATTTTTAGATTATTCTTCTCTATGAGCCGGTAATTCTTTGTTCCCGGCAAAACATCAAATATTGCTTGGGTAAGGGTCCTCTTTTGGTAAGCGGCAATTTTAGGTTGGGCCCATTGATAAATAAAAGCCAGAGAGCCACCGGCCAAAAGACCAACCACGGCCAGGGTAATGATCATCCGGAGAGATGTTTTCACTTTTTTCCTCCCAGAGGAGTAGGAATGGTATGCCGGTTTATCAGAGGAGTAAGAGCATTCATAAAGAGTATGGAAAACATAACCCCCTCTGGATTAACTCCCCAGAGACGAATAAGAACTACCACCGCTCCGGCTCCCACTCCAAAAATATAACGTCCCGATTTAGTCACTGGACTAGTAACCGGATCGGTAGCCATAAAGACGGCTCCCAAGAGGAGTCCCCCGGCCAGAAGATGAAAGGGGGGAGAACCATAAGCAGGACTAATCAGCCAGAGAATTCCGGTTAAGCCGGCCACCGTGGCTAAATAACTAAAGGGAATTCTCCAGTCGGCATATCTTCGACCTAAAAGGTAAATTCCGCCAACAATAATGGCTAAGGCGGAAGTTTCTCCCAGGCATCCGCCCACATTCCCAGTCAGTAGCTTAAATAAGGGAACCATGCTATGTTCAAATTTAAGTATACCCAGGGGGGTAGCTCCGGTAATGGTATTTAGAGTAAAGGGATGGGTCCAGGTGGTCATCAAAACAGGAAAGGTAGCGGCCAGAAAGGCTCTCCCTATTAGAGCAGGGTTAAAAATGTTGTAACCTAACCCTCCGAAAATTTGCTTGCCGATGGAGATGGCAAAGATCGACCCCAGGACAGCCGCCCACCAGGGCAAATGAGGAGGCAGGATCAGGGCCATCAAGATTCCCGTTACCACCGCACTTCCATCCTGCAAAGTAACTGGTTTTCCTCTAATCAATTGAAAGAAGATTTCGGTGGCTAAACAAGTAATTGAGCAGATCAGGATCAGTTGAAAAGCTAACCAGTGAAAATAGTAGGCGCTGGCAGCTACCACCGGGATAAGAGAAATGACCACGCCCCACATAATATCGGGAAGCGTTCTTTTCTCACTAAGATGCGGTGAGCTCGCTACCGTAAGAACTCTTGGCTTTAAAGCAAGATTATCCTGGTTTATTCTATCAACTTTCCGGTGATTAATTTTTTCACTTCTCATGAGGAGCTCTTTTTCCGAAGCTCAAGTTTACCCAGTTTTATTAACTGAACAATAGGAATCCCGGCTGGGCAAACGTAGGCACAACATCCACACTCAATGCAATCCATAAGATGATAATTCTCTAATCTTTCCCACTGACCTGCTCTAATCAAACGAGCTAACTCAACAGGAAGAAGGCCGGTGGGACAATGATCCACGCAACGGCCACAGTGAATACAGGGATCATCGACGGGTACACTGACCTCTTCATCACTCAAAGCCAGGATAGCGGTAGTTCCCTTAATTACCGGAACCTCAAGAGTAGCCTGGCTGATTCCCATCATGGGTCCTCCCATAATTACCCGGATTACCTTACTCCGGCTTAAAGCACATTCTTTGAGGATGGCAGCAAAGGTTATTCCCAGAGGAACCAGAAGGTTGACCGGTTTTTCCACCGCCGAACCGGACACGGTAACAACGCGCTCGATCAGAGGTTTATTCATTTTCAAGCACTCACTTATGGCTACGGCCGTGCCCACATTGCTCACCACCACACCTACATCCAGAGGAAGTCCGCCCGAAGGGACTTCTCGCTTAAGAATAGCCTTTACCAAGATTTTTTCACCACCCTGAGGATACTTGGTCTTCAGGGGAACTACTTCAATGTTCTCTTCTCCGGCTGTTTTATCACGGAACAAAGCAATGGCATCCCGTTTATTATTCTCAATCCCTAGATATCCCCTTTGAGCACCTACGGCTTTAATCACTGCCTTGAGCCCAAAAAGACAATCATCCGGTCTCTCCAGCATTAACCGGTGGTCTCCGGTCAAATAGGGTTCACATTCACACCCGTTCAGGATAACTACATCAATAAGCTTGCCCTGGGGAGGGGTTAGTTTGACGTGGGTGGGAAAGGCAGCTCCTCCCAGGCCCACTATTCCAGCTTCTCTTACTCTGTCTCGAATTTCCTGGGCACTAAAATGGGAAAGGTTAACCTCTGGTTTATTCTCTACTGACCAGGCTTCCTCTTCTTTTTTCTTTTCCCTCTTAATGAAAATAGCTTTTGCTCTGCCTCCGGCCGGGTGGGGAGCAGGCTTAATAGCGGTGATCACCCCGGAAATACTGGCGTGGAGGGGGACCGAGACAAAAGATTTAGAATCAGCAATTTTGTCCCCTCTTTTTACCTGATCACCTCTTTTGACCAAGGGCTGACCGGGTGCACCAATATGCTGCTGAAGGGGCAAAATCACCTCTTCAGGTAGGCTAACCTTTCTTATTCTCTTTCCGGCGGTAGGGGATTTTTCTTCGAAAAGATGAATACCCTGAGAAAAAGTTTTAAGTCTGATCATCTCAAATTCCTCATTTCCTAACCTCAAGAAACCTTTCCCATCCCCTGGAGCTGTTCATTTGTTCATTCTCACCTACCTCACTTATGATTAGTCCCTCCACCCCGGGGAGACTCTCGATCAAATTCATCCCTTCTCCTGGTCCCAGGACAAAAACGCCGGTAGCCAAAGCGTCAGCGGTAGTGGCGTCAGGAGCAATTATAGTCACACTTATGGGAACTTCCTCAACAGTCTGACCGGTTCTGGGGTCTACAATATGAGAAAAACGCTGGCCTTCAATAGTGAAGTATCTTCGGTAATCTCCGGAAGTAGCTATCCCGCAATCACTGGCCTCTAGAGTAGTTAGGATTTCCTCAAGATTACGAGGGTCTTGAACCCCCACCGTCCACTTTTTCCCCCATCCCGGAGTGCCCAGAACGTATAAGTCACCGCCGGCGTTGACCAAAGCCCGGTGCACTCCTTTAGTTTTTAGGACTTCAATGGCTTTGTCAACGGCGTAACCCTTGGCAATACCTCCCAGATCAATTTTCATTCCCGGCTCTGGAAGTTTTACCAGATTTCCCTTCAGGATAATTTTCCGGTAATCAACCAGTTTCCTGGTCTGTTCGATTTCCTCAGGAGAGGGAATCTTCTGCTCCTTTTTGGCCTTTTTCCAGAGATTAATCAAAGGCCGACAGGTAATGTCAAAAGCTCCCTCAGTCATTTCTGCAAATTTTATAGCTTCCTGAATCACTTGAATAGTCTCGGGAGAAAGCTGATTTTTCCCTTGCTCATTAAGCAGAGAAACTTCACTGTCAGGCTTGTAGAGACTCATTAGTTTATCTACTTTTCTTATAGCCAAGAAAGCTTCTCTTACTGCTTCTTCATTAGCCGGAATAACCGTAATCTCAACCGTTGTCCCCATAATCATCTCACTGCGTTTAAGAGGCTGAGCTGTTAACCTCAACCTAAAAATTGTCCAAGTACCGACCAGGATGAGAAGAGCCAGGCCTAAAATTACCCAGGACATTTTAGGTGATGCGGACTTCATCGGCCATTCCTCAAAACAAAATTCTCAGCATAATATCAAAATTGGGCAGTCCTGTCAAACAAAAATGCAGTCAGACCTCAACACAAAAAAGGAGTCCTGGTAGCCGCAAGTTTTAACTTGCGCCAATAAACGCAGGCTAAAGCCTGCGGCTACCGGATCATAAC
>AQRW01000059.1 GCA_000402295.1 Candidatus Aerophobus profundus SCGC AAA252-L23 | reverse complement strand
GTAGCTGAGATATTGAAAAAACTTTTTGCTCCCTTAAAAGCTCCCGTTCTTCAGACCGGCATTATTGATGCTCAGATGGTCAAGTACGCTTCCAATGTTTTTCTGGCCTGCCGAGTTTCCTTTGTTAATGAGATTGCTAATATCTGCGAAAAGGTGGGAGCCGACGTGATGGAAGTGGTCAAAGGGATGAGTTACGATAAACGACTGGGGGAGGGATATCTCAGACCAGGGATAGGCTTTGGTGGACCCTGCTTGATTAAGGATCTTAAGGCCCTGATTAAAATGTCGGAAAACTACGGATATAACGCTCAATATCTAAAATCTATTCTGGAAAAGAATGAGCATCAGGTAAATTCCACGATAATAAAATTAAAAGAGGCTTTGGGAGGAGTTCTTTACCGCCGGGTAATTGGGGTGTGGGGATTGACTTTTAAAGCTGGTACCAATGATGTAAGAAACTCTCTTTCTATGAGGATAATAGAGCTTCTCCGGCAGGAAGGAGCCCGGGTACAGGCCTATGATCCTCAAGGTATGGAAGAGGCCAGGAGTTTAGTTAAGAATATTCAATTTTGCTCCCAGGCTGAACAAGCTCTTCGGGATGCAGAGGCCTTACTTATCCTTACTGGCTGGCCAGAGTTTGCCCATTTTCCTCCGGAAAGAATGAAAGCTCTGATGAGAAATGCTCTTGTTCTTGATGGAGTGAATCTCCTAAATCCAGAAGAAATGAGAAGGAAGGGTTTTATCTATCGGGGAGTGGGTCGATGAAAGATTCTTATTACCTGGTTACCGGAGGAGCTGGGTTTATTGGTTCTCACCTGGTGGAAAGGCTCTTAAATGACCAGATGAAAGTAGTAGTCCTGGATAATTTGGATTCTTTTTATGATCCTGAGATAAAACGGACTAACCTGATTCCATTTTACCAAAACACCAATTTTCAATTTATAGAAGGGGATATTAGAGACAAAAAACTTCTCAGGGAGATTTTTCACCGTTGGGAGATTAAAGCAGTAGTTCACTTAGCTGCCCGGGCCGGGGTAAGAACTTCTATTGAGCAGCCACTTCTTTATGAGCAGATTAATGTGCAAGGTACTTTGAATCTGCTGGAGATTTGCCGGGAGCAAAGTTTGAAGAAGTTCATATTTGCCTCTTCTTCCTCTGTCTATGGAGACAGAGGAGATGTTCCTTTTAAGGAGCATAGTGGAGTCTGCCAACCCATTTCTCCTTATGGAGTTACCAAATATACGGGTGAGCTTCTCTGTTATGTTTATCATCATCTTTACGGTATCCCCACCATATCTTTGAGAATTTTTACCTGCTACGGTCCTCGCCAGAGACCAGAGATGGCTATTCATAAATTTGCCCGGTTAATTGCTCAAAATAAGGAAATAACCATTTATGGGCCGGGGGACTCTACCAGGGATTACACCTATATTTCTGATCTGATTGAGGGAATAATGAGGGCGTTAAAGTCCCCCGTCACCTTGGGGGTATACAATCTGGGGGGTTCCCGGACAGTTAAGCTAAGTTTTCTGGTTTCTTTAATTGAGAAAGGTCTTTCCCGTCGGGCACGAATTCGCTATTTAGCCGAGCAACCCGGAGATGTTGCCTCTACCTGGGCGGATATTTCTGCTGCCGGGAGAGAACTTGGGTATCAGCCGAAGGTGGGGATAGAGGAGGGAATTAGTAGATTTATCCAGTGGTACCGTCGTTGTAACCCTTGTTCCCACGCTTGACGCTCTTCAATTTTTTATCTATAATGTTCATAGATTGAACAAGTTTAGTGGGGAAAAATCGGGCACTTCTGAATCGCTATTCTTCCCTGGTTCAATGGATTTCTCGGTGGTGTCAAAAGTTATGTGAAGGAATTCCGGGAGAACATTATAGATAAAGAAAAAAAGGGATTATCTAGGGGGAGGAAATTAATAGAGAAGTTTTGACACAACTAATATTATACTGGGGAGGTTAATATGATAACTATAAACATACCAGATACAGTGGAAACGGCTTTGAAGCTTCCAGAGAAAGAAAGAAAAGAAGAACTTATAAAACTTCTTGCAGTTAAACTCTACGAGAAAGGCTTGATCGGAATAGGGAAGTCAGCCGAATTATGTGAGATGAGTAAATTAGAATTTATGCAACTTCTAAAGGAAGAAGGAGTAAATTTGAACTACGATGAAGAGGAATTAGAAAGGGACTTAGAAAGTGTGGAGTATTTTAAGTGAAAGTAATATGCAACTCTTCTCCATTGATATCTCTGTTAAGCATAAAAAGAATAGATATATTGGAGAAGTTATTTGATAAAATAATTATTCCTGAGGCTGTTTATAGAGAGGTCTTCAATAGTAAGGTCGGGAGTGAGAATTTAAAGGAGTCTCGATTTCTAGAAGTGGGAAAAGTTAAAGATAGAAAATTTGTAAAGTTGCTTAGAATGCAGCTTGACTATGGCGAGAGTGAGGTTATCGCATTAGCCCTTGAACAAGGGATGGATAGGGTAATGTTAGATGATAAGCCGGCAAGGAAAATAGCTGATAAATTGGATTTAAAGGTAATTGGCACTTTAGGTGTGTTAGTGTTGGCAAAGGAAAAACAGATAATTAAGGAGATTAGACCTTTAATTTTAACTATGATGGGGAAAATAAATTTCAGGATAAGCAAGACTGTATTGAATAGAGCATTGCAAACTTCGGGTGAAAAATTATAATTTCTTTTTTTGTAACTATTCAGCCTGTCCAATTATATCAATTTATATCAATACAAATAACCTGAGACTAATTGACTGTTGACTATTTAGCGTGTAGGGACGACTTTAGTCGCCCCTACCCCGGAGATCATCCTAAGAGAAGCTGGCGGAGAAGTGACAGATCTAAAAGGGAAGAATTTCCTTTACAATCGCCAAGGAATAAGAAACATTAATGGTATCGTGGCCAGCAACGGAAAGATTCACAATTTAATAATCAAGAGTTTAAATCAAAATTCTACAGCGAGGTACAAATAATGATGCCGCACGGTGGGAAACTAATAGATAGGAGTCTATCTTCACAGGAAAGAGAAGAGATTCTGAAAAACAGAGATGAGTTTAAAGCCTTAGCTTTAGATGAAGAGCAAGTTAAAGATGTGAAGAATATAGCCCGGGGAGTTTATTCTCCCCTAACAGGTTTCTTGAAGAAAGATAATTTTCAAAGAGTGGTATCGGAGATGAGACTGACCGAGGGAACAGTTTGGCCTATTCCTATTGTCCTGGATATTTCCCAGAAAGACTCTCAGGAAATAAGAAAAGAAAAGACAGTTCTCCTGGTTAATCATCAGCAAAAGCCAGTAGCTTTATTAGAGAATATACAAGTTTATCCTTATGACAAAGATTTCTTCAGTCAAGGAGTCTTTGCTACTATGGACAGGAAGCATCCCGGAGTAGAGGACGTATATAAGATGAAAGAGTTTTTGTTAGGAGGGGAAATTAAGTTATTGGATGATTCCCGTGAGCCGTTTCCGGAATATAACTTTTCCCCGCAACAGACCCGGCGGATATTTGCACAGCGGGACTGGAAGACGGTAGTGGCTTTTCAAACCAGAAACGTTCCCCATCGAGGACATGAATTCCTGCAGAAAACCGCCTTAAAAGAAGTGGATGGGCTTTTTATCCAACCGGTTATCGGGAAGAAAAAGACGGGTGATTTCCGGGATGAGCACATTTTAATCAGTTACGAGGTTTTGATTAACAAGTATTATCCCAAAAATCGAGTATTCTTAGGTATTCTTCCCTTAAAGATGAGGTATGCTGGTCCGAGAGAAGCTATCTTTCATGCTTTAATCCGGAAAAACTTTGGCTGTACTCACTTTATTGTGGGTAGGGATCATGCCGGAGTGGGAAGCTTCTACGGTCCCTTTGAGGCCCAAAATATCTTTGATAACTTTAGAAAGGAAGAGATAGACATAACTATCTTAAAGTATCCCGAGGTAGTATATTATCCCAGGAAGAAAATTCACGTCTTTGTCAATGAATGTCCTCTTAAAGAAAGAGCCTCTTTTAGTGGCACCAAACTGCGGGAGCAGATTAAATCAAAAGAGACTCCTCCTTCCTACATTATTAGACCGGAAGTGTACAATTTCTTGGCCCAGAGTCATAATGTTTTCGTAGACGATGAGTACCAAAAAAGATCAGAGCAAAAAGGTTTTGTCCTCTGGTTTACCGGCCTCTCCCAGGCGGGGAAAACCACGGTGGGCAACCAGGTTTATGAATTCTTAAAAGAAAAGGGGCTCAATCTGGAAAGATTGGACGGTGACATTGTCCGCAGGTCTTTAAGTAGTGATTTGGGTTTTACCAAAGAAGATAGAAATGAAAATATCAAAAGGGTTACCCGGGTGGCCAAGCTTTTAAGTAGAGAAAGAATAGGCGTAATCTCTTCCTTTATTTCCCCTTATAAGAAGGTAAGAAATAATATTAGAAAAGAGGTTACCAACTTCATAGAGGTATTCTGCAGTGCCCCTCTAAAAGTTTGTGAGCAGCGAGATACCAAAGGCTTGTATGAGAAAGCTCGCAAAGGAGAAATCCAAAACTTCACCGGTATCTCTGATCCTTACGAAGCACCGGAGAATCCAGATATTGAGCTACACACGGATAAAGAGACTATAGAAGAAAGTACCAACAGGGTGATTGACTATTTCAAGGAAAACGAGTATATCTAGTAATGAAGAGGTCAAGAGACGTTGTTGACACTGGAGTTGGAGGGTCACCAGGGAGGAAGAAATCCGGAATAAGGACGCTCTTGTTCTTCTTGCCGATGGAAAACTTCTAAGAATTTATATAATGAAATTAAGAAATGGAAAGAGAGTAATTCCTAAAAAATGAAGACACACAAAGATTTAGATGTTTGGGAAGATTTTCGATGATCTTAAAAAGATAAAAAGCGGACTTTTAAGGTTTATTCGATACTTAAGGAGGTAGTAAAAAATGGGCAACATTTTAGCCAAGACAGATCATAAATATATCAAAGTAGACCCCCAGAGAGGTACCTATATTAAGGGGACAAGAATAAGGGTAAAGAATAT
>AQRW01000058.1 GCA_000402295.1 Candidatus Aerophobus profundus SCGC AAA252-L23 | reverse complement strand
ATGCTCTCTTCGCCTTCGCTCTGATTCTTGGTATTCCTCGCTTCGCGTCATTGAGGATCACCTCCTTCATGTTCCTCTTTGAATGGACAGACATTGTAAGGGAGAGTGCGTCAGAGTTTATACCAAAATTCCGAAAGGTCAAGAGGTTAAAAGCTCCTGATTTCTCTTTTGTTGTTCAACACCTTGCATTTTTCTTTCTAATTGGCTGCCATAAGATACATTCCAGGAGAGTATTACTCCTGAAAATAGTAGAAAGGAGAAAATAGATACCCACGGGCGTAAGCCCGTGGGTATCTATTCTTTGTTCTTAGGTTTAGGAGTACCATGGTCCAGTTCTTGGCTAGCGGAAGGACCAGATGTCGAATCCATTGTACAGGGATTATCACAGGTAGAAAAAAACTACTTCTCAAAATAGAGGCTGAGATTTCTGTTTCCCATCCAGGGAACATTAATTTTTCCCAAAGAGGAGACCCAATCCATTAGCATAGGATTAAATGACCTTTTCTTGAATTCGACTCTGACTTCATCACCGGTTATTTCACCTCTACCAAAAGTCTCATTAACAGCCAGAATCTTTTCTGAGAGCCAAATTCCGCAATTCCACTAATCCTATTATTTCTACCAAATCTCATGGTCTGACGCACCTTATAGTCACAAGATTCAAGCGTTCCAATCAGCACCTGCTGCACTATATAGGAGCGGCCGGGCCCATCGGTCGGACACCGATTGGCGTACAAATAGACCCCTGGTTCCTTCTCTTGCTCAGTAGCCCATTTGACATCTCGTCCAAAACCTTGACAAAACCGTTTCTTGGCTATATGATACTCCAGTTCATAGATAAATATAGAAGTCAATGTTAGCCATAAAAAACCAGGAAATATGATTAAATTCTTAAGAAGAGGTGTGTAAATGAGTAGACTATTTACAGCTATAGTCCACAAAGAAGATCCCTTGTATGTAGCAGAATGTCCAGAAGTTGGTACAGCGAGCCAAGGCGAGTCTATTGAGGAAGCGGTAGAGAATTTACAAGAAGCTACAGAATTATATCTTGAAGAATTTCCACTAAAAGAAACCCTACATCCATTTCAAGGAAGAACAACATATCGTAAACTTTGTTGATTGCGAGGAGACCAGCTCCTGACATTCCATTCCTGAACCGCGTAATCGCGATCCAGCAACGGATGCGAGCCAAGGTGGTGTGCGTAGTGTCAATAACCCAATGGTGATCGCCTACTGGCTCGTGGGGCGGGAGATTACATAAGAATAGTAAACAATTGAATAGAAAGGAGATCATCTAAAAATGGAATTTGAAGAATCAAAGGCTATTTGTATAAATTGCAATTACTTTTTTCCTGCCAGTGATGAAGAGGCAACCGAATACGGTATATGCCTATATGATAAAGTATTTGAACCATTTATTGAGGAACTAATGGAAAATCAGAATTTTAACTCATGTAAAGAATTAATAGAAGAAAAGAAATTTCCTTGTGATACTCAGGCCTGTGAGCATTTCGAACAATGTGAAGAGTTTGAAATTGATGATGACAGTCATCTGGCAAGAGAACTAAGAAACTTAAAAAATTCGCCAGACGTGAATATTGACGCAATTAAAACAGCTATATTTCTTGATCAAGTAGAAAAAATTGATTGGAAAACTGTTCCAGTAGACAGATACGTAGTTAAACTAAGTAGTCCTGATAAGGATAAGCAACTTGAAGCGGCATCGACTCTGGGAGCTTTGGCTAATTCAGGCAATGAAAAAGCTCTTGATCAACTAATTAAATATTTTAAGGAGTTGCCTTCTCCCAGTACTTTAGATGAAGTTCACTTTAAGATAGCAGTTTTCAGACATCTTGAACCTGTGAGAAATAAATCGACTATTATTCCCCACTTAATTGATGAGCTATATCACCTACAATCAAATAATACTACCAGACAATGGATATCAAGAATTTTAGAATATTTGCAGCGCTGTCCCATAAATAAGGTTAGTGATCCCTTGGAGAAGTTGTTAAAAGAGAAAAAGTTTTCCTCTAGACTAAGAAATAGAATCAGAAACATAATAATTGGTTATGAAAGAAATGAGTTTTAAATTTTCATTTGAATGTCCTGGTTTTGTGCACCTGCTAATCACAATATAATCACAAAATTCAACTATCCCAATGAGCTCCTGTCACACCATATAGGGGAGACCGGACCCATTGGTCGGATACCAATTGGCGTACAGGCAGATCCTTGGTTTCTTCTCTTGCTCAGTAGTCCATTTGACATCTCGTCCAAAACCTTGACAAAGCCGTTTCTTGGCCATATGATATTCCAGTCCATAGAATAAACATAGAAATCAATCTTGGGCAATAATGACTTGATGGTGATGGAAGGCTAATATTTGAATGAGATCCCTCAAAGGCCAAAAGTAATCTAGTAAAACATGGAGTCTCTTTTAAGGAAGCAAGTACAGTATTTTAAGACTCTTTATCCTTAACCATAGGATGATCCTTTACCCTCCATAGATGAGAAGTGAATGGTTCTTATGGGAATGTCATACAGAAATAGATTAAAAGATGAATTATGAAAACAATGAGGAATGATCCAGATATGTTAAAAGAGTACGGTTTTAGTAAAGGCGTTAGGGGCAAGTATGCAGAAAGATATGTTGAGGGTACCAATGTAGTGTTAATTGATCCTGACGTGGCTGAGTTTTTTCCCAGTGACCAGGCGGTCAATGATGCTCTAAGATCATTAATTAATATCATAAAGAAAAGAGAAAAAAGGTTTAGCGAACAAGAAGATAGACGCTAACAGGTGTTTTGCTACCTACCGGTGGACAGGCGCTCCACATCGACAGGTGAGCTATGCCGTTGAGGTTTTCCGGTCAGCTCAGAAGCAACTGAACAACATCGATCTACAAGGACCGTCTCCGTCTCATCGAAGTAATTCGGGCCTTGGGCGAGAGCCCGCTACCGGAAGAATGTAACAATCTTTCCGGGCGGTTCGCTTGGTGCATCAGCCTCGGGCGCTACAGAATTATCTGCGAGATTCAAGATGACCATTTGGTCGTCATGCGTGAAGAAAAGCAAGACAATGAGCCCAACGATATTTCGAGAAAAAGGCTATCGGTTCTTTTTCTTTTCCCGCGAAGAACCAAGAATACACGTCCACGTGTACTGCGGGGATGGTGAAGCAAAATTCTGGCTGGAGCCAGAGATTGAATTAGCTCAGAATTATCGTTTGTCACGATTGCAACTTAAGTAAGTCGAAAGAATTATTGAGGAGCATTATGACGAACTCACAAGTGCTTGGCAAGAGCACTTTAAAGGTGGAAGTTACTAATATTTCAAATCATGGCATTTGGCTTCTGGCAAAAGATAAAGAGCTTTTTATATCCTACGAGGAATTTCCTTGGTTCAAGGATGTCCCAATTGGAAAAATACTTAACCTTGAGGAGCCAACCCCAGGTCATTTTTATTGGCCAGATTTGGATGTTGATTTAGGTCTTGAATCGATAGAGCATCCAGAGCGATTTCCCCTTAAGTCAGAGAAACGATGAAGGGTCACATCTTAACATAACTTTTGCGTATATAACGCCGGCCGGCAGTAAAATGTTCTATCTGGACAGCCGAAATGACCATAACTACCAAAGAAGCATCCTGGGTGGGGGGAGTGGATAGCCACCAGCCTTATGAACACACGAATTATACTCAAATGTTGCTCTCTTCTTTCATTTTTTTTGAGATTTGGGGCAGTATTTGCGCAAAAGTTACGTTTGAGAAAGACAGTAATGAACTAGTCGGAATGCGGGAATGTTATTTAGGATATCCGAAGAAAAATGTTATCTATCTCAGACGCTTGTTTCTAAGACCCAATTAGCAAAACAACACACACGAAAAGGCTTAGGGGGAGAGATTATATCATATATTAAACAAAACATTCATAAAAATAGCATTAACAACTCCTTTGGGGCTGTGGCCTTGCCGGCAGTATAATGGAGAGAAAACGCAAGTATTTCCTTTCCTAGGCGCCGCCTGCGGTTGCAGTTCAATTCCACCATTATACGATAGATGAAATATGAAATACACTCAATATTTTCTATATACACGGAATCGACCAGATAGAGCTATAATAAAGGATGAATGGCTACAACGTGCAATTAATAAGCCCATTCAGACGGAAATGCAGTCAGATGGAAGAATACGAAAATGGGTTAAAATTCAAGAAGCAAATAAATATTTACGAGTAATTTTATTGCCTGGCGGAGAAATCGTCTACAACGCTTTCTTTCCTCGAGACTATCAGAAGGCTAAAAAATGAAGATAAAATATTTCAATGATACTGATACTGCTCTAATCGAGTTTGGAGACAATCGAATTGAAGAAACTAAAGAAATATCTGAAAATATTTATATTGATCTTGATGCAAATGGTAATCTCGTAAGCATGACTATTGAACATGCGAAGAAGACAGCCCATCTACCGGATATTACATATCAACAAATTGATAAAGCAACCGCATAACAAGTGTTTGTACCTGACCTGGCTAATCTCGGTGCTTTTCGACGGTTCCACGCTCTTTGGGGTTAGTTGGCTGGCGTAAGGTGGTTGCCCTTGGACAATGATGTTCTCATCTATGTTGGTCCGGCTATGCCAGCGAATTCCAGTCCGCCGATGGACAAGATACCTCGCATCCTTGTGATCAGTTCATACTCCAAATCTTGCTTTTCAAGGAAAAACTGGGAGAGGGCAAGCTGCACCAAATGTTGACTTTCATCAATAACTGACATATGGTAGTGACACTAAGAATGGGGGAGAGAACATAGATCCTTTCCCATGAAATGTTGTGATGAGGGTGCCGGGGTAGCTCAGTCGGTAGAGCACGGGACTGAAAATCTAATCCTGCGCAATCTACAGAATCCTTGCTACAACCCAAAATCACTTCTGAGAGCCAGATTCCGTAATTCCACCAATCCTATTATTTCCACCAAATATCTTGGTTTTATGCACCTGCTAGTCACAATATGGTCACAAAAT
>AQRW01000057.1 GCA_000402295.1 Candidatus Aerophobus profundus SCGC AAA252-L23 | reverse complement strand
GATCTTTCCCTCTGGGGAAATAATTCCGTCGGTAATATGACTAATAAGTCTTGCTTCTTCTACAGTTGTTTTTCTTGGTTCCTTTTCCTGCCCGATATTCTTAGTCATCTCATGGCACCCAATGAGCATGAGAATAAGAAATAGTACCGCCGTACCTAACAAAATATACTTTTTCATTTTTCCTTCTCCTGCAATGATATAGTTATTTTTTACCTAAAAAAATTGGTAACCGCAGGCTTTAGCCTTCTCTATTATGATCCGGTAGCCGCAGGCTTTAGCCTGCGTTTATTTGCGCAAGTTAAAACTTGCGGCTACCCTAACTCCTTTTGCGCAAGTTAAAACTTGCGGCTACCATGTCTTACCTTTACCTCAATACCCTATATCTATTCGGATGTGTTTTACCTGAAGATATTCTTCTACTCCGTGATGGGAAAGCTCCAGTCCTACTCCTGACTCCTTCCATCCTCCATAGGGATAAGGTGTTTCTCCTCCGGAGACATTGTTGATGCCCACGGTGCCGCATTGAAGATGCTCGGCCATCCAGAAAGCCTTCTTTAGGTCTTTGGTGTAAACATAACTGACCAGTCCATAGGGACTATCATTGGCCAGCTTGACTGCCTCTTCCATACCCGATACGGCCATAATTGGAGCCACCGGTCCAAAAGTCTCTTCTCGCATTACTTTCATCTGGTGGTTTACCTTGGTCAAGACAGTGGGTTCAAAGAAAAAGCCATTCTTAAATCTCTCTTCTTCAGGAATCTTTCCTCCCGAGACTATTTTTGCTTCTTTACTGGTGGCATCCTTCAAGTGCTCCATAACATGTTTTCTCTGTTCATCAGAGACCATAGGACCCAGATCAACATCAGGTTCCTCCAATCCGTTACCGATACGAAGTTTCTTGGTCTCTTGAACAAAACCCTCCAGAAAATCTTCCAGCAGCTCCTCATCTACGTAAATTCGATTAATGGAGTTACACACCTGGCCCATGTTGCGAAAGGCACGATAGACTCCTCCCTTCACGGCTGAGGCCAGGTCAGCATCCTTCAAGACAATCAAAGGACAGCTTCCTCCTAGTTCCAGGGAAACTCTCTTGATACTGCCGGAGGCTCGCCTCATAATTTCTTTTCCGGTAGCTGTCTCTCCGGTAAAAGCTATTTTACGAATTAAGGGATTTTCCACCAGTTCATGGCCCACTGTAGCTCCCGGACCGGTGATTAGGTTGATCACCCCGGCAGGAATCTGAATATCGGTAAAACAATGGATAAACTCAATTACTGAAAGAGGAGTAAGAGAAGCAGGTTTACAAATTAGGGTACATCCAGCAATGAGAGCAGGGGCAATTTTCCAGGAGAGGAGACTCACCGGATAATTCCAGGGTCCAATAGCGGCTACCGGTCCTACCGGCTGTTTTATTACCAGGCTCCTTCTGGTCCGGGAGCCGGTAGGGATAATCTCCCCCAGCATTCGGTGAGCCTCCTCAGCGAAGTAATCCAGGGCCTCGGCTGCCGAGGTAACCTCACCTTTAGCCTCACTTAGAGGTTTGCCTTGTTCTTTAGTTAAGGTTTTGGCTATACTATCTTTTCTTTCTCTGATTAACTGAGCAGCTTTCCGCATAAAGCCGGCTCTTATATTGGCCGGGGTAGCGGCCCACTCAGGGAAAGCCCTACTTGCCGCCTCCGAGGCATCTCTGGCATCCTCCCGGTCTCCTCTGGGTACTTCAGCCACCAGTTCTCCCGTAGCCGGATTTCTCACCTCAAAAGTCTTACCAGACTTTGCCTCAATCCATTTTCCATCAATTAACATTAGATGATTGTTACTCACTTGTCTCTCCTTGTTAGCGGTTCTTTCCCGGGGTTTTTCATCAATCAACTATCTCGGAACAAGTGTGGATAAGATCCTGCACTCGATCATAGAATTTACTATAAACCTGGGAATAAAGCTTATCGTAGAGCGTCTTCTTTTCAGAATCCGGTAAGAATGTCTCATTTACTTGAACCATGGCTTTGATCGCTTGTGGGAAATTGGGATATATCTTAGCTCCCACTGCGGCACATATTGCCGCTCCCAGAGCGGTTGTCTCGGTAGTCTTGAGGGTGGAGACTTCAACCCCCAGTATGTCGGCGAATATCTGATTCCAGAGTAAGCTTTTGGCTGATCCCCCATATACTCTTACTTTGGTGATGGGAACCCCGGAACCTTTTTCCATAAATTCCTTTTTGCGCCGGGACTCAAAGGCTAGTCCTTCCAGTATGGCTCGTACCAGGTGGGGCTTGCCGTGGTCAGGAAGGAAACCGAAGATAACTCCTCGTGCCCTAAGATCCCAGTAAGGAGAGGCTGCACCAGAATAATAAGGAATTAGCATCAATCCTTTGTTTCCAGGAGGAACCTGAGTAGCCAAATTGTACAATCTATCCCAGGGATCCTTTCTTTCTTTTTTAGCCTTCTCCACCTCCTCTTGGGCAAAGTTATCTTTGAACCAGTTCATCAGAGCTGATCCTCCACTCCATACGGAGTCCTCCAGAAGATAAGCACCGGTAGGACTGATCTCAATGAAGTAGTTTAAGTTAGGGTCAAGTCTGAGTTCTTTGACATAAGCTTCCAGAGAACAGGAAGTTCCCCCATTTATACCCAGCATTCCTTCTTGATTAACCCCCGCTCCTAGTACTCCGCAAGGCTGATCCCCGGCCGTAGTCACCACCAGAAGTCCCGATGGAAGCCCGGTACAGTTAGCCGCTTCCTGGGTAATTCTACCGGCTACCTGACCACCAGGAAGAATTTTCTCCACCCAGAGCTGAACTGGGATATTGAAAAGATGGAGAATATCCTCAGCCCATTTGGTGGGAGCGGTCACATCCAAACACCCGGTCTGGATAGCAGAGCTCGAGGTAGTTATTAATCTACCAGTGAGCTTGTAGATGATGTAATCCTGGACAAGAAGCAGTTTATAGGTTTTGTTGTAGATCTCCGGTTGGTTATCTCTGAGCCACATAGCCTTGTAGACCGTCCAGAGACTGGGGGGACTCCCCGTTCGGGAGTAGATCTTTTCTTTGCCCACATTTTTTGTGGCCCAGTCATTTTGCTTACTACATCTTATGTCGTTCCATAAAATGGCATTGCCTAGGGGCTGCATTTTCTCATTGACCGGGACAGTAGTGATCCGCTGGTGGGTTACACCTAAGGCAACAATCTTTCTTTTGTCGACATTTTGGTGGCTGAGAGCCTCCCTGGTGGCTTGTTGGAAAGCCTGCCACCACCACTCTGCTTTTTGCTCTACCCAGCCAGGTTGGGGCCGAAGCAAAGGATAAGAGGCTCTTCCCTGAGCCTGGGGTTTTCCTTCCTGGTCAAAGAGTATTACTTTGGTGGAGGTAGTACCAACATCAACTCCGGCAATAAGGATCTTTTCTTTCAAGTTCTCATCCTCAAAAACATCTAAAATTGAGCCTAGATACCAAATTTCTTCTTGAACTCCTGAATCAACTGAGGACCTTTACTGGTGCCCAATCTATCCGCACCGGCTTTGATCAACTTCAGGGCAAAATCGAGAGTATGTATTCTTCCGGCTGCCTTGACCTTCATTTCCTCTCCCACGGCTTTTCTCATCAATTCTACGTCTTTAACTGTTGCTCCTATTGATTCAGAGCCTATCTCAAGGATGTATTTAGTTTCTACTCCGGTTGATGTTTTTACGAAGCTTGCCCCGGCCCGTTGGGCAATTTTGCATCCCTTTACCTTTTCCTCATCGGTCAGAAATCCATTTTCCAGAATTACCTTAACCGGGGCTTCTCCTGACGCTTCGACTACTGCTTTTATGTCCGCGAAGACAGTTTTGTCCTGGCCTGATTTTAAGGCTCCTAGGTTGATTACCATATCTATCTGAGTTGCCCCCATCTCAATGGCCCGCTTGGCCTCGAGAGCTTTAATCTCCGGAAGGTGGGAGCCAAAGGGAAAGCCAATAGAGGCTGAGATGTCTATATTGGTTCCTTTGAGAAACTTCAGCGCCAGGGAGACATTTACTGGATTAACGCAAGCGGTGGCAAAGTTATTCTCCCTCACTACACCACAAAACTTCTCCACATCCTTCTCCGTGACATCAGGTCTCACCAGGCTGAACTCGATCATTTTGGCAAAATTGTCAACGTTTAGCTCCATTTTGTTTCTCCCTCCGGATTCTCTTCGCCAAGTTTCTCAAATTGCTGTCCATCCACCATCTACGTTCAGAATATGACCAGTAATCATACTGGAAGCGTCTGAAGCTAAAAACACTACTGGACCAATTAGCTCTTCCGGTTTTCCGGGTCGCTGGAGAGGTATCTTCCATTTTAGATAATCCAGAAATTCCTTATTTTCCAGTAAACACCTGGTCATATCAGTCATAAAGTAGGTAGGGGCGATAGCATTTACGTGAACGTTGTATTTGGCCCACTCTGCTGCCAGGGCCCGGGTGAGCTGGACTACTCCTCCCTTACTGGCACAATAACTTAAGGCCAAATCAAGAGGATGGAAGAGACCTCTTTGTCCGACAACAGAGGCAATATTGATGATTTTACCTCTTTTTTGCTTGATCATCAACTTTCCCACGGACTGACAGCACAAAAACGTTCCTTTAAGATTTACCGAGATGACTTCGTCCCAATCTTTTTCGCTCATCTCTTCAGCTTTTGCTCTTCTTCCTATTCCGGCGCTATTTACCAATATATCTATAGTTCTAAATTTGTCTAAAACATCTTGGACCATCTGGTCAACTTCTTCTCTCTTGGTAACATCGGCTTTGATTGCCAAAGCACTCTTTCCCAGTAATTCAATTTTCTTAACTACGTCTTTGGCTTTATCCGGGTTAATATCTACTATTACTATATTAGAACCATATTTGGCTAATCCGGTGGCCATAGCTCTGCCTAATCCTGTTCCACCTCCGGTGACCAGAGAGACTTTACCGCTCAGATCAAAAAGATTATTTGGCTGAATCATCGTCTTATCTCCTTCTCGAATAATGACGGTAATAGTTCAGATTTCAT
>AQRW01000056.1 GCA_000402295.1 Candidatus Aerophobus profundus SCGC AAA252-L23 | reverse complement strand
TGTCCTTTATTTCCGGAACTCGTTTTTTTGTTTTGCTCTCCCTCCTAACTCATCTGGGAATTCTACTGATACCCTTAAATATTTTCTTTCCCCACTTTCCGGCGGGAGAACGAGATGTGTACCTGGAGTATCAACTAGTGGCTCGGCCGAAAGAGAATCCCATTAGTCTCAACTCGGAAGCCAACAGCTCACTTCCATCTTTTCCTCAGGATAGTTCCCTACCGGAGGCAAATTTGTTTCTGGGATCTGCCCATCTTAACTCTTTAACCAAATTATCCTCCGCTGATCTTAAAAGGGAAAATTTTCCCGCGCCCATCCTCCTTCAAGTAGATTCCACCCGCAAGATAGTCCGCTCTCCCCAAAGCGAAATTAAACCAGTCTTGGCTGAACTTCCTCTATCTTCGGTTCCCTTAAGAGAAAGGACTTATTTATCCGAACTCACCGGAAATCCGGCCTTTGTACCTCCGAGCCAGAGTAGTCCTATTTCTTCCTCCAGGAGAAGCTTCCTGGCCCCAACTATCTCCTCTTTTCGCTCAGGGAAAAAAGAATTTCTTTCTTCTCCTTGGACAGCAGAATTCCCCGGGCAGATTAGCCTTATCTTTAAAAGAAAGACAATCTCTAAAAGCAAGATGCTCAGTGCCTCTTCGAGTAAGGGTTTTAGTGGAATCGAGGCTGGCGAGTTTGTTTCGCCGAGGAGGAAAAGTTCCGGAGTGGATGCGTATAATCCAGAGATAAATTCTTCCCTAATATTTGTCCATCGGCTAGGCCCGCGGCTTAAAGAGGTTAACCAGACACAACATCGAGATACAGGCTATATTTCTCACTTCCCCCAAGAGGATTCAGGGAAGGGTAAATCTTACTTTTTCCAGAAACTAAAGGGTTCCTCTCGGAAGGAAAGGACACTCTCAGCTTTTTCCCGAAGAAGATCTTTATCGGAAGGAAAGGGGAAAAACTATTCTCCGGTTCTTTTTGGTGCTGGAATGAATTATGCTCAACCGTTGAAGCCTTTGCCTTCTTCTCTAACAACTCCAGTAAAATTCTCTCTCAGGATAGAAGGCCGTTCCGGCATTAGCCATTTCAAGGTGACCCCCTTATTGCCTGGTTCTTCCCAAGAAGGTGATTCTTATCCTCTATCTGGTGATATTTCCCCCTCCACTTATCCGGTTACCTCCCTGATGACGAAAGACAGAGGTTGTTTTTCTCTTCCTCCTCTTAAGTTTTTATCCGATAAGGTAAAGTCAGAGTTGTTTGTGGCCAAGGGAAACCCTGCCTTGCTCTCCTCTTTTCATCCCCAATTCTTCCGTGCTGAGGAGGATCCTCCCCGCTCAGATTTTATCTTCATAAGCAAAACGGAATCTTCTTCCTTAAAATTTACTTCCCTTTCCCCTTTTGTATCCCTGAGCTCAGCCCATATGGGGAAGAAAGAAATTTTTCTCTCTGTCTTATCCCTTAGAGGGCCCAGTCAAAAGGAGGCTTTTGATCTTTTCTTTTCACCTCCAAATCTGCCCTGGAAAATCTCTCCTCATCCGATTAGAAAAAGAGAAAATCCCCTGTGGATGGAGATGAACTCTTCTGTCTCTGACAGGGTAGATTTATTGACCGAACAAAAGAAAACCCTTCTTGACTTTCTCTTTTTCCAGCAGCCGGTTCGGTGGGAGAAACAATCAGAAGTAGATATATCTTCTACCGAACCGGGCTCCCCGGTACCCTCGCCGGAGGGGATTGTCTCCTCTTTTCCTTCTTCCCTAACGATGGTAACTCGGAGAAGAGGAGAATTAAGGTCAGATAATCTTTCCCCTGCTGAGCTCGGGATTGTCCCTGTGGCTACTGCTTATTCATCTTCCTGGTCGAGGAAGGAATTTCTTCTCTCCGGGAAGCGAAATCTGATTTCGGCTAAAACCGATGATGAATTTGTCACCTATCTTAATCAGATAAGAGATAGAATAGAGGAAGCAAAGAAATATCCATCCGGTGCCAGAGAAAGGGAAAAAGAGGGAAGAGTAAAGGTAGGATTTACTGTCCGGGAAGACGGGCAGGTTGAGGATATTTCCGTCGTAGCAAGCTCCTGGCCTCTGTTGGACGAAGCAGCGGTCAAACTAATAAGGGAAGTATCCCCTTTCCCGCCTTTTCCTTCTTCAATTAAACAAAACAGAATAATCATTCAAATGGAGGTAATTTATGAACTCAAAGAAAAGAATTGAAGGAAGACTTTCATCTCGGAAGTCTCCACGGAAATTACTGGTGAGAGTAGCCGCTCTGGGAATCGTCATGCTTATTTTGTTCCTGGTCCAGTCTAAAGTCTCATTAGCTGGTGGGCATCTTGAGCAGACCATTAACCTGGGGGTAGCCTATTATCATCAAGGTCGCTTAAAGGAAGCCCGAGAGCAATTTGACCAGGTTATCCAGACAAATCCGGATAACTTTGAAGCTCACTACAATCTAATCCTGGTATACTTAGAAGAAAAAGACTATCGCTCGGCAGAAGAAGAAGTGAAGACTTGTCTCCAATTGAAACCGGAGTTTCCCGAGCTCCACTTTCAGTTGGCCAACGTATATTTTTATCTTGATAAAACCGAAGAAGCTAGGGGAGAATATAGAGAGGAGCTGAAAATTAATTCGGAGCATCTTCCCTCCCTGTACAATCTGGCTATTCTCCTCAAGGTTAAAAAGGACTACCTTGAAGCGGCGGAGAAACTAAAAGAGATTCTCAGAATTAATCCTGATTTTACCTCGGCTTATGCTGAGCTGGGAACAGTGTACGTGCAACTAACCCAATGGAAAGAGGCGGAAAAAATGTTGGGAGAAGCGATCAAAAGGAATAAGAATGACCTGAATTCCCGTCTTCATCTGGCCAAAGTTTTTCTGGTTCAAAATGAACTTGCCGGAGCGGAAGAACAGCTTTTGGCGGTGATAAAGCTGGATAAGACCAATGTTCCGGCTCATATAGAACTGGGTTATCTTTATCTCCTTCAGGAATGGTGGGATCAAGCCATTCCTCCTTTGAGAGAGGCTTTAAAGGTTAATCCGGAACAGCCTTCGGCCCACTACTATTTGGGTTTTGTCCTGATGAAACAAAAGGAGTGGAAAGAGGCTGCCCAAGAACTGGAGCAAGCTGTCAGGAATCAGCCTACCCTAAAGGGGATTTTCTACTATTTGGGTAACATCTACTATGAGATGGAGGATTATTCAGCAGCGGAAGTTAATTATCTTCAGGAAATTAAACTTCATCCAGAAAACCCTGAGGCTCATTTCAATCTGGCCAATCTTTATTTAGCCCAGAAAAAGCTTGAGGCAGCCGGGAAGTGTCTTCGCCGGGTGGTGGAACTTGACTCTTCTGATGCAGAGGCCCATAATTTGTTAGGAGACATCTATATTCAGCAGGAGAAATATGACCTGGCCGTTCAGGAATATGAGAAAGCCTCGAGTCTACGGGAATAGTGGGGTCTGACTCCACTTCTTTGACAAAACGATAAATTACCTTAGATTAATTATTGTCAGTGAACAAGGAATTCGAAAAGGAGCTAAAATTATGGGCAAAATAAAAGTCGAGATTGACATCGAGGAATTGAAAAAAGCTATCTCTGGACTTTCGGAAAATGAGAAGGAGACTCTTTTTTTCGAGTTAAATCCTTCCTGGGGAAAAGCTCTACAAAAAATGGAACAAGAAGTTATCCGAGAAGATAATCAAGGAAACACTGTTCGCATAGAGGACATATAAGTGAGTTATGAAGTAAGATTGGGGACAAGAGCTGTCAGGCAGGTTGGAAAGTTGGATCCTCAAATAAGGAAGACAGTGGAAAGTAGGATGAGAAAGAGCCTGGCTTTAAACCCTTACGAGTATCCTCTTTTATTAGGCAAATATTCCCAATTGAGAAAATTAGCCTTCTCCACTGCGGGAGGGGAATTTAGAGTAATATATACCGTAAGGGAAAATAAAAAAAGAGTTGTTATCCTTTTCTTAGGATCACGAGAGAATTTCTACAAGGAACTTCAGAGATATTTGGGTTAAAGAGAGAATTATTTTAGTTTTCCTGCTCGGTAAGCAGAAATGTATTCCATCCCGTATTCATCTAATCCCAATACTGCCCGGGCCGAGAAAAGAGTGGCCATTATTTCCGGCTGGCAGGGGTCAATGATTGCCCCGTCGCATCCGGCGGCAATAAGCAGGGCTAAGAAAACCTTATTTAATTTATTGCGGGCCGGGAATCCAAAAGAGATGTTGGATAGGCCCAGGGCAATGTGAACTTGGGGGAACTCTTTTTTGGTGTCCGTAATAGCCTGCAGGATAAACTTTGCCTGTCCTGGGTTGGTTGAGGCAGGACGGACCAGATGGTCAATATAGATCCTCTCCAGAGAGATTCCTTCAGCTTCAATGGTCTTGATTAACTTTCTGGTAATGGCCATGCGTCCCGGATAGTCCTCAGGCACACCCTCATCATCCATGGTCAAAGCCACTATCCCGGTATGGTATTTCTTTACCAGGGGCAAGATGTCTTTTAGACGTTTTTTTTCTCCGGTAACAGAGTTTATTATACTGCCTGACCGATTAGATAATTTTAATCCTTCCTCTAAAGCCTGAGGATTGGCCGAATCGAATACCAGGGGAAGCTCAGTGGCTTGGGATACTACCTCAGTTAACCATTTCATGTCTTCTGTCTCTTTAGCCGGATCGCCTCCGGCATTGATATCAATATGGGTGGCCCCGGCCTTAGCTTGTTTTTGGGTCTCCGAGGCGACAAATTTGACATTTCTCTTCCATACCTCTTTCCTGACCATCTTCCGGGTCATATTAAGACGCTCGGCAATAATAGTAAACATAATTTCTCCTTAGGTTTTCTTCAGTAGTGTCAAAACTTTTTGGTCTTTTTACAATTGGTAGCCGCAGGCTTTAG
>AQRW01000055.1 GCA_000402295.1 Candidatus Aerophobus profundus SCGC AAA252-L23 | reverse complement strand
AAAGTTAACGGTGGCTATTAATAACTTATCTGGTGGTCATGCTTATCTCTGTGACTCTTGCCAGTACGACTATCGCGGCTGTCATCATCCTGAGTATCCCAATGCCACGAAATGTAAGGACTATAAAAGTCGCTATTAGCCAGGAAAATTTCCCCTTACTTCAAGAATATCTCTTTTTAGCAAAAATAACTCTAAGTTTTCTGATCTCTTGGTACTTTAAAAAAATATAATTAATCAAAGGTTCTCTTCCAAAAGTTATATAAAATCCCTGTCTGGTAAATTTTAAGATTTCCTCCTCAAAAAACCTGTCTAAAATAGCTAAAGAACCGGATTTCGCCCACTCCTCCAGGGACTCTCTCAAGACAGACTCCCAGGAAGTATATTTTAGCTCTTCTACCAGAGCAGTTTCCGGCTGAGAAAACAGACCCAAAAGAAGATCCGTTCTTAACGATCCTCCCGGAACCAGGAATTTTTCCAAAAGGGAGATGTTATCACCTCTTGGCCAGAACTTAAGACGGAGAAATGTACGCAGATTAAACTGGTCAATCAACCGGACGATCAGTTCCTCCAGAAAACAATCTTTATATTGAGTCAGTTCCTGAGAAAACAACCTGAAAAACTTCTGATTCAGAAAATTGTCAATTTCCCGGGGGTGAGGATCTTGCTCAATTAAGGGGAAGATTTCTGACAAAAGAGAAGAAAAATCAGGAGGAAGATTAGAAAAATCCTGTCTATCCACGGCCTCTTTAAGTTGAGTCAAATCTATGGTACCCGATGAAAGAGCAAATTTATCTAAAGCCGGGATCTCTGGGTGGTTCGGCCGAAATCGAAGTCTTAATAGCACCTTAAGATTATGAAAATCGTATTTAGTCCAAAAAGCTCTCACCAACTCTGGTTCAGGAACAAAACTACAAAGTTCCTGGTATACCAGGTGAAGATGCTTTTCCAAACCCCTTTGAAATTGACAAGTTAAATTGATATCTTTCATTGCCTCAGCATGGGAGGGATTTTTTTTCAGGAACTCCAGAATTTCTTGACTTTTCGATATCTCCTTAAAGCGGGTAAAATCTGCTTCTTGAAGAAGATTTTTTTCCATCCCCCTAATTCGACCCGTAGTGTAAACATACTGACTCATTCCACCGGTGATATTAAGATACTCTGGTATCAATCTTCTCTGCAAGTTATCAGACTTTCTGAAAAGGTTGAGATTTAACATTTATTCCCTTCTTTTTCAGGTTCATTATCACCTGTCGAGTGATTTCCCAAGAAGCATGGGGACGAGCTAATTCTCTTACTTTCTTTTTCCAATCTTCCCAATCGAAAGATCCATCGGAGAGTCTGGCCACCAAACGGGCAATTTCCCGTCCTTCTCTTAAGTCAAAGGCTACCCCCCTCTCCAGAAGTAGTTCACGGTTTCTCCTTTCCTGACCGGCCAGCGAATCCACAATTCCCATAGGTATAGCTTTACTAAGAGCTTCCGCAGTGGTAAGTCCACCCGGCTTACTTATCAAGAGATTAGAGACTTCCATGAGCTCATCAATTTCGTTGATAAATCCCCAAATTCTCAAGGGAAAATTAATCCTACTCTGAAGCTGTTCTAACTTTCTCTTTAGGTGACGATTTATTCCCGTGACCACCAGAAGCTGGAGTGAGAGATTCATATCACTCAAAGTATAAACAATTTTCTCAATGGGACCTAATCCCAAGGCTCCTCCCATCAGGAGAATGGTGAACAAATCTGGATCTAATCCCCACTCTCTTTTCAATTTTTTTTGGTTCTCCTTGCGGCCAAATCCAAAGGAAACAGGTATACCGGTAGACTTTATTTGATTATCCTTAACTCCCTGTTTGATTAGTTTGGCCCTCATGCCTTCATGGGGTATCAAGTAAAGATTAACAGCCGGGTAATACCAGTATGGATGAAGACTAAAATCAGTAGGAATAGCCGTCAACAAAAAATTCATTTTCTTTTCCCTTTTTATTAAAGAGCAAAGAGCACAGGGAATATTGTGAGTACATATTATGGCCTGAGGCTGGTAAGGATAAATAACTTCCCGATAAAGGCGATGATAGTTCAATTGATATAAGAGATTTCGAATTCCGTAAGTAAGCCAATAAACAGTCTGGCTGTCCCAAATTAAGTCCCACAACCAGGGAGTCAACTTAATAATCGCATAGTAAAAACTGTCCAGCAAACATCGAATAAAAGAATTACCGTGCTGAAATAGGTTTTCCTGATGTACCTCTACCTCAGGATAAAACTTATGGAAAGCTTCCGCGATAGCTTCCGCTGCTCGGCGATGCCCTGACACCGCCGAGACATACAAAAGAAGAATTCTCATTTTATCACCGGCCTTCCCCCTTCACTATCTCTGTATCCTTTTTTGCTGTAGTAACAACCAATGATTAGGATAATAACTCAAATATTTTTGGAGAATCCGCCCAAATTCCTCAGCAGCTCTTCTGATATCTTTTTCTTTCTCACCACTTCTCCGAACCAAAATAGGAGGTTCCACTATTATCTTTTGCCGACCAGTTTTTCTCTCCCGAATCATAAAAGCCGGTGATATAAAAGTATCCATTTCAAAAGCGATTCTAAAGGGACCCCGGGATAAGCAAACTTTGCTACCAAATAAATTCACCTCTGCTCCATTCTTTGACTCCTCGTCTGCCAGTATAGCCACCACTTCATTTTTTTTGAGGGCCTTCAAACCCTCTTTTAACCGTTTGAGAGAAATCACCTGAACCTGGTGTTTGCTTCTTAGTCTTTCAAAAAGACAGTTAGTCCAGGAATTCACATGGTCTCTTACCAGAAAATTCAATGGATACCCGGCCTGAGCTAGACTTATTCCTCCCCATTCCCAATTACCAAAATGGGCCGACAAGATAATCGTTCCTTTCCCCCGAGCCAGAGCAGCATCCAGGTTTTCCACTCCTATTGGAGTAACCAGGCGAAAAAATTCACTCCGCTTTAACCTGGCTAACCAGAGAAACTCTCTCAAGTAACGCCCAAAATTACGGAAAACTTCCCGAGCCGTTCTTTCAACCTGGGGATGACTTTTCTCTTTTCCCAGAATTAAAGAAACATTATGAAGAACAGCTATCTTGTACTTTCTGTATTTTCCCAGAGGAAAGAAAAAACAGAAAAAAGCCAATCCATCGGCCAACCAGTAAGCCAAAGAAGAAGGAAGATAGCAAGCCAAGAATTGACCAATCTGGTAAAGAAAAAAAAGGAGCAACTCAGGCTTCCTTTTCAAAAAAGCGAAGCATCAGGACTCCACCCGAATAAAATGCCAAAACCAGACCTATCCCCCAGAAGATGTTCTTAAAAAGAAAGTGCTTTCCCAGCTCCCCGGCCAACCATCCAAAAAAAACGAAAGACCCAGTCACTATTAAGTCACCGGCTGCCAGAACTCTTCCCCGCATTCGATCCGGGGTAATTTCCTGAACTAAGGTATAAGCAGCAATCAGGATAGTTGCCCCCACTAACCCAATTATCCCTACTCCCAGACTGAGCCAAAAAAAAGAGTCACTGCCTCCCAGAATCAAGGCACAAACACCAGCAATTAAACCACCTCCCAGGATAACTTTGTCCTTTTTCAGATGAATACCCCATTCTCCATAAATTAGGGATCCCGTTATCATTCCTACTCCCAGAACTGAGGCCAAAATTCCCAGGCCCGGTGTTCCTAACCCCAGAGATTTGGTAACCATAACGGTCAGAAGCACATAACCCATCCCGCTGGCTCCCATGAGAACAAACAAGCTACTGACCAGAAATCTGACTTCTTTTTTTCCGATAATAAACTTAAAGCCTTCCATCAAATCTCTTCGTAGTTTACCCAAGACAGAAAAATGCTCATGCTGGAATACGCTTTCTTTGACTCTAATAGTAGATATGGCAACAGCGGAGGCCAAAAAACTAAAGGAATCCAGGTAAAAACTGTATTTAATTCCTATTCGGGCCACTATGATTCCTCCGGCGACTACTCCACCAATTAAAGCCAACATACGCGTGATGTTCGAGAGAGAATTAGCCGAAAGTAACTGGCCTTCACGAACTAAATTGGGGATGAGAGCCGATTTCGCTGGTGTAAAAAAACAGGTCACCGTAAATACCAGAAAAACCACCCCGTAGAGAGAATGGAGGTTCTCCGATGGTATGATTATTAGCGGAATGAGAAGAACTAATCCAGCTCTGATGAGGTCAGTAGCAATAAGCACATACCGGCGAGGAAATCTATCTACGCAGACGCCCGCTAGCGGCATAAAGATGAGGACCGGAAGAGTAGAAAAAAAAATAATGTCCCTCATCAAGGGAACTGACTGAGAGACGGAGAATGCAGCAGTCATCCGGAGATATAGTCCCACTAAACCCATTTGAGCCAGGCGATCTCCAAATTCTGAGATAGTCTGTCCCATCCAAAGAGCAAAAAAATCCCTATTTTTCAGAACCCCTACGATATTTCCTCTGGCCAACTTTATCATAATATATTTTCCTACAAAATATCAAATGGTTGTCTTCCTGTCAAGAAAACGGGACGTTAAAACCTGCGACCACCAACTGTGGAGAGCGGGGTAGCCGCAGCTTTCAAGCTGCGCAAATAGTCGCAGGCTAAAGCCTGCGACTACCGGATCATAGACAGAGAAGTCAAAACCTGCGACCATCATTCTTTTCCTGCAGAAGCTGGGTCTCAAGAAAAAACCCTGGTTGATAAGATTGATACTCTATTATACTTTTCACCTCCGGATAGAGAGGGGAAAACCAGGAAATTTGCTTTCTCCTTAAAAATGATTATAATTTCTTCTTGAGGAACCATCTGCCGGAACTAATTAAGCCAGGTGATAGATAGATACTGATGCATTGCTTTTTTACCTTGGGTCAGAGAAGAGGCTT
>AQRW01000054.1 GCA_000402295.1 Candidatus Aerophobus profundus SCGC AAA252-L23 | reverse complement strand
ATGTTGGCTAGGACAATTGCTCTGGTAAATAGCAGGAAACCTTGTCTAAAAGATGAAAGCTGATTCTCGAAAAAAAATAGACCAGCCACAAAAATCCTACTCTGTATAAGAAAGGTGATCAAGGAGGTATTAGTGGACTCTGAAAAAGAAATAGAGGAAAAGGGAATATCCCAGGTGATATCGTTAATGGGTCTGGCAGCCCGTACCGCTCCTAAAGCTAAGGGAATGGATAATCTTGTTATTTCTGCTTTCTCAGGTGTAGACAAAGATAATTTAGCTAAGAAGATGGAGGAAATTGCCTCTCAAGGGTATCAATCACGCATTTTTTCCCGCGATGCCCAAAATCTTCGGCGAGCACAGGCAGTTTTGGTTATCGGAACCAAACTGCAAACTTTTGATCTCGATTGTAACTTCTGCGGTTTTGAGAGCTGTGCTCAGTGTGAAGAAGCCGGGGCCCGGTGTGCATACAACCTTGTTGACCTTGGCATTGCTCTTGGCTCGGCTGTCTCTATAGCAACTGACCACCGGGTGGACAATCGCATAATGTTTACCATTGGCTATGCGGTGGTAAAATATGAACTTTTAGGAAAAGAAGTAAAGGTTGCCTTGGGCATCCCGCTTTCTGCTAGTGGTAAAAACATTTTCTTTGACCGTAAATAGAGACAAAATAGGCATCTTTCTAAAAAACCACCAGCAAACCCAATAGGAACCACTGACAGGTGACAAGATGTTAACACTCAGAGCATTTAGGTAGAGAGCAGCTTTATAGTTCCCGAAGGCTTGTCGGATGCTTTCTTGATCCCGCTGGTGAGCACTACCACCTCCCCTTTGCTTATGAGGTTTTCGTTGATCGCCTGCTTTAAGAAATGCTCAAAATGCTCTTCAATTTTTGGTACCTTATCTATTACCATCACCTCAACTCCCCAGTATAACAAAAGTTGTCGGGACACAAAATGATTGGGGGTAACGGCCAATATCCGCGCCCGAGGACGATATTTAGCAATAATTCTGGCCGTATGTCCGGAAAGAGTGAAAGCCATTATTACGGAGGCTTTAGCAAGTTGAGCCAGTTCCCGGACAGCCAAAGCTACGCTCTCAGAGATTGTTTCTTTAGGTAGGATACCTCTAATACGTAGAAGATTCTCGTATTCTATCGAAGCCTCGGTTGTTATGGCTATTTGGTGCATTTCTTTCACTGCCCGCTCTGGATAACGTCCAATAGCCGTTTCTCCTGAAAGCATTACCAAATCCGTTCCTTCAATAATTGCATTGGCCACATCGCTCACTTCGGCTCGGGTAGGAATGTGATTCCGAATCATTGACTCCAACATTTGAGTAGCCGTAATCACTGGTTTACCTGCCCGGTTACACTTTTCAATGATCATTTTCTGGACGAGGGGAACTCGGGCTCGGGGCAAGCACACTCCCATATCACCCCGAGCGATCATTATTCCATCAGAGACCTCGATTATTTCCTCAATATTCTCCACTCCCCGGCCATCCTCTATTTTAGCCAAAACCGCAATATCCTCTGCCCCTTGTTTTCTTAGAATGTCTTTTATCGTAAGGATATTCTGACTTTGGCGGACAAAAGACTGGGCGAGGTAGTCCACCCCCAACTCTATTCCTAACTGAATATCACTGATATCTTTTTCAATAAGGGAGGGAAATTCCAGGTTAGCTCCGGAAATGTGGACTCCTTTCCGCTCTCCTATAAGTCCACCGATGATAACCCTGGTTTCGATCTTCTCAGGAGAGACTCGGATAACCTGGAGTTCTATTTTTCCATCATCGATAAATATCCTCTCTCCCGGCTTCACTAACCTATATAACTCAGGGTAAGAGATGCTCACCCACTTGTCCTCACCTAACTCATCTCCTGAGACCAGAAACAAGGAATCATTCTCTTCCACCGGCAAGCTCTGGCCGCCTTTCAAGAAACCAGTTCGGATCTTGTAGCCTTGTAAGTCCTGCAGTACTCCGATGGGTTTGTCCAGCTCCCGAGAAACATCCTGGATGGTGAGAAAATAGGCTCGGTGTTGTTCTGGAGTTCCGTGAGAAAAGTTCAGCCTGGCAATATCCATGCCGGCCAGAACCAGTTTTCGTATAGCTTTTTTGTCGCTGACTGCCGGACCCAGGGTACAAACTATTTTGGTCTTTCTCATTTTGTCCTGACTTAAGACTTGATGCTCACTCACCCGCCTTGAACAAGATCCAAGGCTGGGTAGGTCTATCCTTCAGATAACCTTTGAGATAACTGAACTGGGCGTGCTTAGACAGAAATGCCTGAGCATCAAAGGGCATACCGCTGGAGCTGCCCCACCGGGCCCAGAAACTAAGCTTCTTGGCCAGATCACTGTCCATTATACCTTGCCATCTACCGCCCCGGCTGGTTGATAGGACAATCTGGCAGCCCAGTACTGGAAAGGATCCAACTCACAGTGTCCCTCCACAGTACGGGAACAAGGATTATCTTCCTTTTGCAAATAAACATCATAGTGATCAGAGAAAACTTGTCGAGCGGTCTCAAGATCAATTTCCCCGTAGTGCTGCTCCATCAGTTGAGTCAAGCGCACCCGACGGGCTCCGGCAGCAATACCCTTCATCTCCTCCAAGAATTCCTCATTCATTCTGGAGACAAACAGTTTTTCCCCTGCCTGCACGAAGAAATCCCATTTCTTACCCGTCTCCCAATAGGTCAGGTATTTCCTGCCAAATACCTCTTTCAGATTCTTTTCTTCCAGCAGGAGCAAGAGGCAGAACATGTTGGGAATAGAATCTTAGTTACTATCTTTAATTAGTAGCAGATAGGTTCTGCAACGTCAAATTGCAGTTTTTCCATTAGGGAATCGTAAATCACATCTTGGATTAACTAGTGTTGAGGTTCTCAAATCCAGGAGAATCTTGAAAGATCTGGAAAAGTTCTGCCAATATATCCTGAAAGTAACAGAAAATCCCTAAGATTACGGGCTAACAGTGCGGTGAGTGAATTTCACCTGGTCGTCTAAACCACAGTGAGATTAGTGACATCCTGCCCACCCGCAAGGGGTGAGGCATCCAGCGGTAATCTTTCGGTGAAGGTATTGTCTATTATGGCCGGTCGCTACCGCTACCGCCTAGCTTCCTTAAAGAGTGAAACACCTGATATGCTTCCGTCAGTTCTCGGGCGGAGATCTTCACCCCCAGCATCTTGGCCCGTTCCAGGTTGAAGCTGACGTCGGTGACCTTGGGATCCAGAATAGCTATGGTAGCAGGATTACTGCCCTCAAGAATTTCTCCTCCCAGGATACCAACGTAGACTCCTGTCTTGTAGTAGGAGACTCCCAGCGCTGCCAAGAAGCCATCTTTGGCGTCCTCAGGGATAAAAGCGAGCTCCGGAAGTTTGTTGTTCTGGATCGTCCAGTCTGCTACCTCACAAGCAGGTACTACCCGACCGCTCTCGTCCCGCAATTGATAGTAATTCAAAATACCAAGCAAATCGGTCTTGGTTTGGTACTCAAGGATAGTCTCCTTCCATTCCTTGAAGGTTGCTATTTGAATGTAGTCAAGTACCTGCAAGGGAGAGTGAGTTACCTTTTCCAGATAACGTTCTTGAAAAGCATTGATAATGAAGGTGGAGCTGGGGCTGGCATCGGCCAGAAGCACAATCCTGGAAGCATTGGGCAGCATTTCCTTAGCCAGGGAGAAAGCTTCGAAATAGGGAGTTCGCTCCAGTGCTCCAGTGAGGGGACCTCCCGGTACCTCCAGACTGGTAATCGGCTGGTAGATAGTGGGATCGACATTGATACCTGAAAAGACGAAAGGAAGTTTCTTTTCCGGATATCTTTCGGTGTACGTCACCGCTACATACTTGAGAGCATTATCGTTGTTGACAAAGACGAGGTCAGGCTGGAGCTTTTCAATCAGCTCAAGGACAGTCTGCGCCCGTTGCTCCATTTGTTCCAGTGTGGTGTAAGTAACCTTGGTATCCATGCAGAAGACTTTCAACTCATAGTCACGACCTTCAGCGTATCCTTTCCGGCACAGCCCCTCTACAATTCCTTTCTGGATGTCCTGCTCCCATTCCATTCCTTGATCATAGGAGTTAACCACCAGGATCTTGAGATTGGGCCTTTCCTGGCCATAAGTTGACCAACTCCCAACTGTTATCAGTAATAGAACCACTGCCATACTTATGATCCGCCGTTTCGCTACCTGCCGTGGCTTTCCGACTTTGCTCGGTATGGAATCCGTTCTCATGTGAACCTCCTAGCTAACAATCTGACCAAGATTCAGGGGTCCCCGTGCCCGACTCCTTTTCCAGGACGGGCGTCATCACCAGCGTATACCTTTTCCCTTCCCCTGATCAACATCAAAGAAAATTCCTGATATCCTAAGTCAGTTTTTGGTGGTGTCCCTATTATAGTACAATACTAGAAGTTTTGTCAATTATCCCCCACATTCCAGACCCTTGCACGCCACACCTAAGAAACCCCAGGAAGAAAGAACAGTGAATTCGACTGACGGTCAGGGCGGGACCTGACCTCAATAACACCGGAAACCCGGTTCTCGTTTACAAATATTCTACGCGCCTTCGACAAGATGTTGATATTCCCTTACTATAATCGAGGTGAGCATCGCCAAGAAAAGAAAGGGAGGTTAACATCATGACAAACTGCTTGTTTGTTGGTTCACGGTGGTTACTCAGGGTGACTGTCATTTCACTGTTCTTACTTCTTCTAGCGGTGCTGCCGGCCAATGGTTACCTTCCTGAAAAGGAGATCAACAGCTTAGTGGAGGAATTCATCTTTCCCATGTCCGGATCCCCCGGGGATGATACTGGGTATTGTTGTGGGCCAGGAGACCTATCTGTCTGGATTTGAGGAGACGGCCCGCGGCAGTAGCAGCAA
>AQRW01000053.1 GCA_000402295.1 Candidatus Aerophobus profundus SCGC AAA252-L23 | reverse complement strand
ATGATAAAGGCGAAAACAAGTCGAGATTTTTGTCTTCCAAACCTAGAGCTTAAGCTTTGTATACATTTTGGGTATGTCCTTACCAGTGTTGGATTTAACAGATATATTGGTGACTGTATCAATCGTTGTGCAAGGATCATTTCTAGTGCATTTAAAGACAGGCCGACAGATAGTTTAATTTTGACCGATACATACTTTAAATTGCTACCTAGCGATATTAAGAAATATATACAATGCAATGGTCTTTTCGAACAAGTTGAGTTACAAAATTATTTTGTCAAGCACGAAAAAAATCAGGTCACTATTTGGAGAATTCGCTTCAAGGACAAGCCTTTTTGGAATAAGGTAAGATACTATTATAACCATTATGACCCATCAGAAAACATAAGGATGTTACAGGAACCTTTATATAAGAAAAGGAATCCTAAGAGGAAAAACCTTGATTGGTCTTCATAAGAAGCTCGCCATAGTCTCTTTTAGGAGGTGAAAGCAATAGCGAGTACTTATATTGAGAGAAGTGAATTTTGTTTAAGGAAACCTCGTTGTCTTCAGTTAACTCCGAGGATTGAGAATGTAAATGCTAAAAGAGTAAAGCGAGACATAGAGAAAGCTCAGATAAAAGTGGTTAGAGGTTCTTGCCTCGTCACCTGGAGCCTATACGGGGCCTTCAAAAGCACTTTGCAAAATTTAGAAGTTTGATAGCAAAAGTAGTGGATAAGAAAGCCTGCCATATCAGTAAGTCACAAAGTTCCGAAGGCACGTCAGCAGAATAGGCATAAGCATTAGTTTCGAATGTTCAGTCCGCTCATCAATGTGCTCCGGCTGTGGAGCCTCATGGAAAACCTCTCGCCGCACAGCGTAAATGCATTTCACTGCATGTTTGAGAACTGCAAGGTCACATCTCTTCGCCTTTCTTCGTTCATTCTTAAACTCATCGCTCCAATCTCTATTTCCTTTAGCTGATTTGAAACTATATGATTCCAGTACGTCTAATCGATTGCTATAGATACGTGTGATATCAGCTGCTTCATTCTTCAATAGTTCATCAATCATAAATTCAAATTTGCTGGCATTATCATTATGATGATTTCCGGTAATTAAGTCAAAAAGACCGTACAGCCCATTAAAACCTATCCATGTGAGAATAAAACTGTTGATTTTATCGCTCTCGACTTCGGCTCGTTGAACCCAGTCAACAATTCTTAAAATGTTATTTTCACATCCCGAAGTTCTATTTTTAAAGCCGGACTGCCAAAAGTCTTCGCTTTCCTTGAGGGAATCACCTGTATCGAGAATATTGTACTTACTCATTAAGACTTTACTTACAACGCGTTTTTTCAGTAATCCGGCAATACATAGGTCATTTTCGTTGCACAATATCGGCCCGGGCTTAACAATCTCAACTTTAAGGGGTTTAACAATTTTTTGATAAACCATGTATTTAAGCATTAATTTGCCGATGCATAAAGAATGTCTATGTGCTAATGTTTGTTCTGCATACTCGTCGTCAGTTCTTCGGTCCGGCAGTTTTTCGTCATAAGTTGGGGTTTTGTATCTGACTTTCACATACATTGAACCATTACACACTTCAAAGTTATAGTCTTTCATAGTTTCGGATTGACGCAAAGAAGGTGTAATACGGAATTCGACCTGCCAAGAGCACGGAATTTTGCAGTGGGCATCCATAATTTATCTTTGGATTATATCCATGTTAAGTAACTTGCAAGTTCTGGTATAATGTTGTGAAGAAAATAGATCTTTCTCAATAAGGAGAGAAGATGACATGGTGTTAGCCTCCTGGTAGAATGGTTGGGAAGGATAAAAACAACACAAACCACCAGGAGGAAAGAATGCCAGAGAAAAAATCAGTAAAGAAGGTTCTTGAGGATCTCAAACAAGAGATAAGAAGCTCCCAGAATACCCTCATTGTAGGCATCGACATTGGTAAGTTCAGACACTGTGCCTGTTTTGCCGCATCTTCGGGAAAAGTGCTTCGGCGAAAGTTTTTCTTCATCAACACTATCGATGGATTCAATAATCTTATCCGGCAGACTAAATACTATCAGAAAAAGAATAATTTGCCAAAGGTTATCTTCGGTATGGAACCATCAGGATCCTACTGGTTCCACCTCTATGAGTTCCTCGAGCTTAGCGGAAAGAAAGCCGTGACTGTATCTCCCCTGGCAGTTCGGCGTAACCGGGAGACCATTAATGTATCCAAGGATAAGACAGATCCCAAGGATGCCCATAACATCACCGACCTTGTTGGGCAAGGCAAGTTTTATCTTCCTGTCTACCGGGACAAAGAGATCCGTCAGTTAAAGAGACTGATGCAGTTATACTATCGGCTCATAAGGCAGAGAGCATCCTTAAGGTGCAGGCTAAGAGGAGTGGTAGGATACGTCTTTCCTGAACTGGAGCACTACTTTACGGACATCACCGCCAAGAGCATGATTCTCATTTTGGAAAAAGCTCCCTTTCCTGAAAAGATAAGAAAGATGGGAAAGTCTCGCTTCACCTCCTTCTTGGCTAAGAACAATCCTTATCTGGGTCGAAGAAGAGCCGAGGAAATCTTCAAGCTCGCTCCAAGCTCCGTTGGCATAAGAGGAGAGGAAGAGGCAACTTCCTTAGAAATTAATCTACTTCTTAGGGAGCTTAGAAGCATTAACGAGAATGTGGCCCTGATCAATGTTCAGGTGAGCCGGATTGTAAAGACGAGAGAGGACTACGGGCTCCTTTTGACTATTCGGGGAGTAGGTCCCATCACTGCCGCCTCCCTGATTGCTGAGATTGGAGATATTACTAACTTCTCCTCGGGTAAACAGCTTATTAAGCTGGCTGGCCTTGATCTCTATGGCCTGGAGTCCGGGATAAGTATTCACAGCCAAAGAAAGATCAGCAAAAGAGGTAGAAAAACCTTAAGAACAGTCGTTTATCAGGCAGCAGTTGGCTGCGTTAGGTGTAATGCCCATCTTAAGGCTTGCTACCTTGAATTTCTATCTCATCAGCCCAACAAAAAGAAGATTAAGCCCAAGGCCCTGGTAGCCATTGCTTCCAAGCTTCTTCGTATTGTCTTTCGCATGCTCACAGAGAAAAAGGGCTTTGATGCTAACTACGATGAAATGCTCCGGGAAACATTTGCTTTAAGAGCCCACAAGGCTGCTTAACTTAAAAAAAGTTGCTCTTTGAGATTTACTAAAACTTTGCGGTGAGGGATTCAGACCCTGTTCATTAGGCATCACCTCAATTGGTGGTAAGCCCGAGTCAAAGCATATGAACCCTCGCCGCTCCCTAAGCCCGAATGAAGGAAGTTATGGATCGAGGATAGACTCGAACACCATCTATATCCGCCAGATTAGGCAGGGAGTATAAATAAGGTGAGGCAACCCACCGCAAAGTGACAGGAAGAATAATATTACTTGCTCATTGAAAATATGGTAGGAATGGCTGAGTAGCTTTCTACGAGGTACTCTGCGAATGAAGATTTTTGAAAATTGATTCTATCCATTCTATCGGGAGAAACTTGACAACATTATAGGAAGCTTTGAATTTGGTCCAGCCTAAGGCTCAGGGAACTATCAACACTTTCAAAGATTCCTCAGCCTCGCATTGAACGTCAAATGCGCGTTTAGTATCCTCCAGGGAAAATCTATGACTAATTAGGGATTTCACGTTTACCTTGCCGGTCTGGATTAATCGAATTGATTGCCTAAACTCATCGTGATAAGAAAAAACTCCTACTACTTTCACTTCATTCTGAACAATAAAGGTTAAATTAACCAAAATTTTATTATCATACAATCCCACCAGAACCAGAGTTCCTTTAGGGCTAATCATCTCAAAACCTTGCTGGAAGGTTTCCTCCCGTCCCACGCAGTCAACAACCATATCAATGCCGTGGGTAGGAGTATCTACCACCGTCAGTCGTCCGATCTCCTCAGTCAAATTTTGCTCCCGGGGGTTCACCGTCAGATCTGCTCCCAGCTTTTGGGCCATTTGCAAACGCTTCTCCGAAATTTCCGAGACAATAACCGCCGCAGGACCGGCTGACTTTAGTACCTGAAGGAGGCAAAGGCCGATAGGACCGGCTCCGAAGATCAGAGCGGTATCAGCAATATCCGGCTGGGCCAATCGGACAGCATGAAGCCCCGTGGATAACGGCTCGATCAAGGCTGCTTCTTCATAGCTTATTTCATCAGGTATTCGGTACACATTCTGATTGAGAATCGCCCCGGGCACCCGTATATATTCGGCAAAGGCACCGGGAAGTCCATAGGCGATTGATCGGCCAAATTTGTCCAAACACAAATAATATAGTCCTCGACGACACATATGACAATGGCGGCAGCCTACCAAAGGAATAGCCGTAATTCTATCTCCTTCTCTAATGTCCGCCACTCTCTCGCCCACTTCAACTACCTGCCCACTAAACTCATGTCCCATCACCTGACCCGGCTGAGCATACAGACCGTCCTTGTAAGTATGGAGATCGGAACCACAGATACCGCAGGCATATACTTTAACTAATATATCCTGGTCACCAGTTTTCGGCTGTTCTATCTCCTCAATAACAATATCTCTGGGTCCTCTATATATCGCTGCTTTCATTATTATTATCTCCTTATCTCATCCTGTTATTCCTTGCCTCTATCCATATCTCACTTAAGACTAACCAAGGTTAATCCCTCGGAATTTTCCTAAGCTTGAAATTAGGCTTCATCCTCATTCCTTCTCACCTGTTCGAAAGATAAAGAAAAAACTAACATTGAATTGATCAGATAATGGCCCCCACCAGAACGTGGATGGTATGGAAAAACTGGAACAGATCGAT
>AQRW01000052.1 GCA_000402295.1 Candidatus Aerophobus profundus SCGC AAA252-L23 | reverse complement strand
CAAATAAACGCAGCTTAAAAGCTGCGGCTACCAATTACCAAAAGAATAGATTATGTTTGATAATACTTAAATATGTGTGAGAGGAGGATATAAATGAAGCTAACTGGCAAGATAGCTATAGTAACTGGAGCCAGTCAGGGTATTGGGAGAGCTATTACTCTAAGGTTGGCTAGAGAGGGCGCCAGTCTGGTTATAGGCGACATAGATGTTGAGGCAGCAGAAAAGGTTGCCCGAGAGGTAAGGAATGGAGGGACAGAGGCTCTGGTGGTGAAGGTGGATGTCACCAAGGCTGAAGAGGTGAATAAAGTAATAGGAGAGGTTGCCGAAAAGTTTGGCCGTATAGATATCCTGGTTAATAATGCCGGCATATCTTCTATGGCTCTGGTAGTCGATCTTAAAGAGAAAGACTGGGATGCCAATATGAATGTGAATGCCAAGGGTGTCTTTCTTTGTAGCCGGGCGGTAGCCAGGCAAATGATCAAACAAAAAAGCGGTAAGATTATTAATAATGCTTCTTTAGCGGCCAAAAGAGGAGCTCCTTTCCTGGGACATTACTCTGCTTCGAAATTTGCCGTCCTGGGTCTTACTTATACTATGGCTCTAGAACTAGCTCCCTATGGAATTACGGTCAATGCTGTTTGTCCGGGAATTGTGGAGACGGGCATGATCAGAAGGGAGTGGAAGTGGGAGGGAGATCTGCGAGGGATGATTCCTGATCAGGTGAGGGAAGAAGTGCTTTCCACTATACCTCTGGGTAGGCTGGCCCAACCGGAAGATATAGCTGCAGTAGTGGCTTTTTTGGCCTCGAAAGATGCCGACTATATGACCGGTCAGGCTCTCAATATCAATGGGGGGATGGAGAATCACTAAAGACTGGGAGTATTTCTCTTTTGCTCCTGGGATCCTCTCGTTTATTCCGTTCAGATCGTTCGTTTCGTCTATTTGGTTTGTTGGTGTATCGGGTCATACAGTCAATTAGTCCTGAGGTTTATTTGTATTAATCTAATTGAACAGGCTAAATAGTTACGATTTACATAAGTAAGGTAGCCGCAACCTTTAGGTTGCGCAAAAGAGTTATGGTAGCCGCAAGTTTTAACTTGCGCAAAAAAGTCATGGTAGCCGTAGCTTTTAAGCTGCGCAAATAAACGCCGGCTAAAGCCTGTAATTACCAGTTTTTTTGGGCGAAAGTTGACTGCCAAAAGTGATGAAGAGAAAGGGGAAGAAGTAATTTGGATTACCAAAAACTGCGTGAACAAATGATAAAGAGTCAACTTATTCCTCGGGGGATTTCTAATTTGAAAATACTGGATATCTTTGGCCGGGTAGAGCGTGAGAGATTTATACCTGAAGAATTAAGAGCGGATGCTTATCGGGATTTTCCTCTATCCATAGGCCAAGGACAAACTATCTCTCAACCCTATATGGTCGCCCTAATGACTCAGTCTTTGCGAATGGGGGGTCGAGAGAAAGTTCTGGAAATAGGGACTGGTTCGGGTTATCAGACAGCTATTCTTGCTCTTTTGGCCAGAGAGGTTTATACTGTGGAACGAGTAGAGGTTCTTTCTCAAAAAGCTCGCTGGATTCTGGAGAAATTAGGATATACCAATATTAAGTTTCTGGTGAGTAACGGTACCCTGGGTTGGGAAGAGTACGCCCCCTACGACCGCATTATAGTAACGGCCGGGGCTAAAGATATTCCGCTTCCTTTGATTGACCAACTGAAAGAAAGAGGTATAATGGTTATTCCGGTAGGAGGGGCTTATTCCCAGGAGTTGAAAGTGGTCAAAAAAAATAGCCAGGGGAAAATCTCCAGTCATACAGTTGAGCAATGTATTTTTGTTCCTCTGATAGGAAAATACGGATGGGAAAAAAAGGAAAGGAGCGAATAACCTGTTTCTTGACCGACCCGAAGCCCTTACTTTTCTTATTAGTATGCTCCCCATAGCGGAACTTCGGGGAGGTTTACCTTTTGCCCTGGCCAAAGGGATAAGTCCTCTAAAAGCTTATTTTTTAAGCGTAGCCGGGAATCTAATTCCGGTAATTCCCCTTTTTCTTCTGCTGAAATTTTTTTCTGATTTTATCAAGAGGTGTTCAAAGGGAAAGGTACTGTTGGACTGGGTGGAAACACGAGTGGGTAGAAAGAAAGAATTAGTGAGACGATACGGCCTAAGTGGAGTGATATTGCTGGTAGCGGTGCCTCTCCCGGTAACCGGGGCCTGGACGGGGACTTTGGTTAGTTTTCTACTTCTTATCCGTCTGAGATATGCCTTTCCGGCTATCTGTCTGGGTGTATGTCTGGCCGGACTGATTGTTCTTTTAGTTAGCCTGGGAATTATGGAAGGAATTAGAATTTTTGTCGGGATGTAGCGCAGCCTGGTTAGCGCGCCTGCTTCGGGAGCAGGAGGTCGTGGGTTCGAATCCCGCCATCCCGACCAATAAAGAATTATCTGAAAATATTCCTAATAGGCAATCAGGGAGTATCTTCCTCTTTTAGAGTTTACACCAGGGAGATATTTGGTTTAAGAAGAAGATTTTCTCTGGTATTTTTTGGTTTTTGCTTAGAGTCGGAGCTAACTAACTACAAAGGTCTTGGAGATAATGGCAGGAAAATACTCTCATCAATTAATTACCGGACTTTCCTTTGGTTTGACTTCGGCAATAATAACTTGTCTGGGAATGATAGTTGGACTAAATTCGGCCACCTCTTCTAAATTAGCGGTTGGTTCCGGACTTGTAGTTATGGCTGTCTCTGATGGCCTGGCTGATGCTATGGGTCTGCATTTAGCTGAGGAAGTAGAGCTTGAGAAAGGGAAGGTGAAGCATACTTCCAAGGAAGTGTGGTTGACCACTATCTTTACCTTTCTGTCCGTATGTGGTTTTTGTTTGACTTTTGTTATCCCTATTTTACTTTTTCCTTTAAGGGTTGCCATCTTTGTGGCTATCGTATGGGGAATGGTAGCCCTGATAGTTCTAAATGTTTATATTGCTAAAATCAAGAAAGAAAATCCAATAAGGCTTATCTCTGAACACGTTTTACTGGCTGTACTTGTGGTGATGGTTTGCCATTGGGTGGGTAATTTAGTAAAGACCTGGTTCTAAAAAGTCCATCGGAATAAGCTGAGAGAAATTGACAGAGGTATCTTTATGTTTACAATAGAATTGGCGGGAAAAGGCTCAATTGATTGTTACTTATACTGAAAGATGAACTTAATCACTAGGAGCCTGGTGAACATATTGTAGCGGTCCGATTCATCGGACCCTTTGTTAAAGCAAGTCTGGGTAGAGGAGGTTTTAACCTCCCAATTACTTTTTAACTCTTGCTTCACCAAGGGCGACTGAACTCGCCTCTACCCATAAGTAAGTTGTTGGAAATTCTGGTCTAGATAGTGGTAGCCACCGGCCAGTCCGTGTAGGGGAGGCTTTAGCCTCCGAGTTATGGTTTGGTAGCCGCAGGCTTTAGCCTGCGTTTATGGATGCAAGTTAAAACGGGGGCTGGCTTTATAAAGTCTGAACTGTTACTACCAGAGATCGAAAGGCCGGCGGGAGTTTGATTTATAAGTAACAGGTGGGAAAATGTCCTTTAAAGTAGCCCATCGGGTAAGATTGATAGTGGCCACAGTGGCCGGTTTTTTTCTCCTTATGGGTTTCTGCAGTCCTCTTTTAGCCTCGGTTAATCGTATCCCCTACTTTCGCTATCATGTTGTTCAGAAAGGTGAATGTCTTTATGACATTGGCCAGTTTTACGGGGTAAGGGTAAAGGAGATTATGAAAAAGAACTCTCTTTCGAGTAGCCGGATTTATCCTGGGGAAAGACTGATTATTCCCCAATGGATTGAAGGTATCTATCACCGGGTACAAAATCAGGAAACTCTCTGGCGAATTACCAGAACTTATGGAGTATCTCTGTCGGAAGTTGTTCGGCTAAATAACTTATCTAATCCCGATAGGATCAAAACAGGGATGAAATTATTTATTCCAGGAGTAAAGGAAGTTAGAGAAGTTATTTTGCCACCAGATTTATTTTTGACCGTTAGAGCCGAGGCTTCCACTGGAGAGGCAATGTCTATTTCTACCCTGGGAACAGAAATGGAAGCGAGCTCGGAGAAGCCTATTTCCGGCAAAGATGGTTTACCTGAGGAGCCGGTTTTTCTTCCGGAAGTGACTTCTGAAAAAACGGTCGTTAAAAAGATCTTGCTGTCCTGGCCGATAAGAGGGAAAATCATTGGTTATTTTAAACCAGGAGAGCGGGGAGGTATTGATATTGCTGCTCCGGAGGGTACCATTGTTCGGGCTCCTGCCGATGGGGTGGTCATCTACGAAGGGGTGATGCGAGGTTACGGAAAATATCTCCTCATACATCATGAGGAAATTGATTTATACACCTTTTATGCCCATAATTCTGCTAACCTGGTAAGTAAGGGTGATAAAGTCAAAAAAGGAGATGCTCTGGCCAGCATTGGAAGTAGCGGAACAGCAGAGGTTATCTGTTTGCACTTTGAGGTCCGTAATGCTCAAGACGGAGAGGCAATCAATCCCTTAAGTTATCTTCCCTGACTTTTTGGTTGTTCTTGTTTAACTAATTTGATGAGCATTTTTCAGCAGAAAATTTGCAAGAGGTAATCTTTGCTAAAAAGTAAGGTTTGTAGAGCTCTGGGTGTTCTCAAGGGTAGGGGAGATTTTAGCCTCTTAATTGCTTTTTTAAACTCTTGCTTCACCGAGGGCGACTAAAGTTACTCCTACCCACAAGTAATTTGTCTAAAATTTTGGTCGGGTAGTGATAGCCGCAGGCCAGTCCGTGTAGGGGAGGC
>AQRW01000051.1 GCA_000402295.1 Candidatus Aerophobus profundus SCGC AAA252-L23 | reverse complement strand
ATCCATAGAACCAACATGAGTAAAATCGACTCCAGAAGTCCTCAAAATCTTCTGAAAGTCATACCATATGCCCGATAGGTAAAATTCCACCCAAAAAGAAAACCTGGTAAACGCCTCTTTTTGACCGTGCCAGCAATCCCTTTCTCCATCAGGCTTTTAGAGATATCTTTTACCAGGCACTGTCGAATGGTAGTTTAGCCGCGGGTATGTACTGGACAGACTCTTGAGAATGATAAACTCCCCAGATGCCCATTCAAAGGATTGTTTGAGTGGAGGTGAAGATCCAAAAGATACTTTGTTGAGTTTCGCAAGAAGGGCATTGTGAGCCAAAAGATGGCTAGAGGGGGTGAGGAGATAAAACCATTGATTTTCTTGAAAAAAACGGTAAAAATAATTGTCGCCAATCACGAGCGAAGCGGAGAGTTGCAAAAAGTTCCGAACCCCGCCTATGTTTCTTATTTTATTACTTTCACCCATTTATGGAATTTTATCTTCTCCATCCAGTTCTGAATTTTCTTATTCTGACTTAGCGATTGATAGACTTCTTCAATTGTTTTTGGATTCTCTTTTCCCAGTTTTTCAGGTTCTTTCTCCTCAAAGTATGACATATTGTTTCCCCTTTCAATTTGCGTCAACCTTTGCGTCAACCTTTGCGTCAACCTACTATTTGAGGACATAAAAGATTGCTTTTCCAGAGCCTTTTTGTTCAATTATATCAAGTTCAGCCATTTTCCTTATTTCTTTATGGATAGCCTGCCTTGATATTTGGAACATCTTTTGTAGATCTCCAGAAGTAATCTTCCCATTTCTCTGCATGAACTCTATTATTTTTATCTGTCTTTCAGTTAAAGCAATCTGTCCCCCCTTCCTCTTTTTCTCTCCTTCAATAGATAATTGCATGACCTTTTCTTTGACCTTTAATATGGAAATCTTAACCCCTTCTGTAGAATATTCAAGCCATTTGGTTAAATCAAGGGTCTTTTGATTTATAGATTCCAAAGCATCATAGTATGCTCTTCTATCACTATCATAATAATCATCCAGTGCAAAAAACCTTTTGATATCAAATTCTCTAAGGTATAGAATAAGTGTTGCCAGTGCTCTTGCAATCCTGCCGTTACCATCAACGAAGGGATGTATCCAGACAAGCCAATAATGGGCAACGCCTGCAGTTAAAACTGGATGAATCTGGTAAGATTCTTCTGAATTTAACCATGGGATGAATTCTCTCGTGAGGGAGGGGACTTTCTCCGGTGGAGGAGGCGTAAAAACAACTTCTCCTGTAATTCTGTTTCCCACATAAACCTGAATATCCCTATATCTTCCTTCCCATTCCGGGTTTTCAAGTGTGTCCCTTGTTATATCTTTATGCATTTTTAACATATTTTCTTCGTTTATTTTTCTATTTTGCTGATATTTATCAATATTTTCAAGCACCTTAAGATAATTTAAAACCTCCTGTTTCGCTTTCCTTGTAGCAGTGATTTCTCGTCCCTGGGCAAGTTTGCTTACTTCCTCAAGGGTTAAAGGATTACCCTCAATAGCAGTTGAGGCATGGGTTACCCTTATCAACGCCTCTCTTCTTAAAGAGACTTCCCATTTGGGAACAAGGTATGCGTTTAGAATAATCTCCCTTGCAGATGTAATTTCAATAAGATTATTTACGATTTTATTAGTGTAACTAAATTCAGGCTTAAACATTCTCACCCTCTATTATCCTAACCCACTTATGGGATTTTATTTTCTCTATCCAGTTTCGAATCTCTTTATCTTGTTTTAAGGATTGATAAACTTCTTCAATTGTTTTTAAATTCTCTTTTCCCAGTTTTTCAGGTTCTTTCTCCTCATCGGCTGTTAATTTTTCTTCCCGTTGCTTCTTCTTTTGTCTTCCCCTGACTAATGCAACCAGGCAGACCGGGACATTCAACCACCCAGTAGTCATCTTCGCCCGGGTAAATAACTACTTGTCTCACCTTCATCAAACTGCCGTTAACCAAATTTCTTAGAAGTCTCACAGTCATACCTTTGAATAAAGTACCTGAATGATCTATTTTTCTGTGTCGCTACTTCAATAGAAAAGATTTTCAGAACTTCTATCATAAAATCTATTCGAGAATCGAACTTTTTAGGGATTAAACTATCAAATTGCTCTTTTATAATTTCATCTGTGTCATTAAAAGTGCGTATATCAAATCTATTACATTCTGCATCGCCTAATCCTGCAAGATACCAGCTCTCTATTTCCTTTATCACCACAATTATCTTATCACTACCAATATTTCTTAATTTATTCTGTGTTTCCTGTTTCTTAGCAATTACACACGGAGAATTGTTGATATCCGTCACAAAAATATAATCCGCACCCATTCCCTTAATACTCTTAAGGAAATTATTAATCTTTTCTTTCTTCAGAGTTACATAGCGTCTGGTTTCTACCCAATCATACTTTTTCTGTAGCTTTGGCTCCAATATATTTTTGAAGAACCTCTCGTCATCCTCACCTTCGACCCATATAAACAATCTTCTATAACCCATAATTATGCCCCCAGCAAGTTCTGCACATAAAGCTCTTCGATTCCTATCTCGTTTTCTAAGAATGTCTTTAATTCCTCTTTATCAGCCGGTCCGGAAATTATGGAAAACCCCTTCTCATCACGAGAAACAAATAGAATGTTATCTAAACCTGCATATTTTACTATTTCAGGATTATGGGTAGTAACAATAATCTGTTTCTTTTGTGAAGCATCCTTCATCATATCTATTACCTTGGAGATGAGATAGGGATGTATATTCCGCCCAGGTTCTTCGATTATAGTCAGCGGTTTTTTCTCAAAATATAGAGCAATAATTAGAGCTGTTATGTTTATTGTCCCATCAGAAATCAAAGATGCAGGTAGGTACTGGTTCTCAAAATATATTTCTTGCAATTTAAAAAGCAAAGACTTGTCCGCAAATTTCTCTACATCAAGATTACTTATGAATGGTAAAAGGCTTTTCACCAAATTAAAAAGCTTTCTTCTTTTCTCTTTGTTTCCGGTGATATTTTTAAGAATAATAGATAAATTACTTCCATCTTCTTCTAATTCAGCTTTTCCTGTGATTGGAGTGGCCTTTTTAGGTAACTTTGGATCAAAATCGTATATTGAAATACCACTGAAAATTTCATCCAATGGAGGCATAAAAAAGAATGGTGTTTCAAGTAGAATGGTCGTCGGTGATAACTTTTCTTCTCTTAAAAAAGATGGATATATATCATCTTCCTTTATCGCTACTTCTTCTGGTTTATGTAAATCAATCTTTACTTTTCTATTAGTACAAAAAACAATGATTTCTCCTTTTCCAAGTTCTTTTTCTGCTTTTATTTTTCCCTTTTGTCTTTCTAGTTTAATAAACTTACATTTCTGAGTTAAATCATCTTTGGTAATTTCAAATCCCGATCCTCTCTTTTTAAACTTCAACGCAAACTCGTAAGTCGTCTCATATGTTTTTATCCCTATTAGACCTTCCTTCGTCTGTCTTGCGAACCTAAATTCCTGATCAGAAACAACTTTTAAGGAAAAATTCTCAGAAAAACCAACATTTATGTTCCTGAGATACTCAACACCTCCTTGCATGGATACCGCATTATTTAATCCAAAATCTGCTATATTCCTCAGAAATCTAAAAATCTGAACAAAATTGGATTTCCCAGAAGCATTGGCACCAATCAATACATTGAACTTGCCAAGTTCTATTTCTAACTCTTTGAAGCTCTTAAAGTTTGTTATTTTTATTTTCCTTATAGCCATAATTTAACCTCCTTTATTGACAATGGCAGATAACGGAGCATCGGGTTTGCGAACTTGATTCGCATATACTCCCTCTCGTCGAACTTCTCCATCTTTAATTATCCCTCTTTTACTTGTAAGCTATCTAATGGGCTTTCCGGTAATGTCTTTAGACTCCTTGCCAATAACTTTCAATAAGTCCTCATCATGCTAACCGATCCTTCCAGGGATTCAAAACAGCGGAGAGCTTATCCTGGAATTCTCGGCGTGAAGGGTCAATTTGGAGTTTTTTTCTATTTTTTTGAGGGTATTTATGAGATTATCCTCTATTCCCACAATCCCATTAGCTAATCTCGAAAACCTTACTACGTCCTTTTGGAAACAGTGACCATCCATTGAGTATATCTCTACCAATAAGTACATACCCACTATCTGATGTTATTGTTCTAATTACCAGGTCTCCCAAATTATCAAGAATAATTTTTACAGAATAAACAAAAGCCCTTTTATGTACCCCATCGTAGCCACTGGCAAATACTTCATCTACATATTTGAGCTGCAACTGCTGGACTATCCATTGGGGAATAACAGTTATATCTGCTCCCGAATCGAGTAACGCCAGACATTTAACGATTTCTCTAGAAAATGATGAAGCGGGTATAGACAAAGAAACCTCCAGAACTGGAGCAGGAGGATCAAAATTTTCTTCATCATAAGCGTGGGCTAAACTTGACCTTTTCTTGGACATAACTATAAAATTTTGATTCTTGGAGAGGGAATCCTCACAACTTTTTCTCTCGTATCAACAAATGGTATGTAAATAGTTTGATAACCATATTTCTTATAAATCCTCTGGGCAAGTTTTGAAAAATCTTTACCCAAG
>AQRW01000050.1 GCA_000402295.1 Candidatus Aerophobus profundus SCGC AAA252-L23 | reverse complement strand
TTTGCCGGAGGAACCAGAGCTATTGCTAAGAAACTGGCTTCCGGTAAGGCTACGGTAGTAGTTGGGGGTGGAGATTCTGTGGCCGCTCTTAAGAGAGAGAAACTTGCTGAGAAGATGACTTATATTTCTACTGGGGGAGGAGCCAGTCTCGAGTTTCTGGAAGGTAAGGAACTTCCAGGAGTTGCTGTATTTAAGGAGAAAAGTATCTAATTAGTGAGGTGAAAATTTCATCCGGGGAGGATTAATGTGCGTACGCCGATCATTGGTGGAAATTGGAAAATGTATAAAGTCCGGGAGGAAGCGACCAAAACAGTTGTTGAGTTAAGAGATCAGATTGAGGATGTAAAAGATTTAGAGATAGTCGTTTTTCCTCCTTTTACTCTTCTAAAAACAGTAGGAGAGCTACTTCAAGGAAGTAAGGTTGGCCTGGGTGCTCAGAATATGTTTTGGAAGGAAGAAGGCGCCTACACGGGAGAAATATCACCCCGTATGCTTATAGATTTGGGCTGTCAATATGTCATTTTGGGTCATTCTGAAAGAAGAGGCTATTTTACTGAGAGTAATGAGATGGTCAACAAAAAGCTCCAAGCTGCTCTAAAATTTAATCTTACTCCTCTAATTTGCGTGGGAGAAAAATTGGAAGAACGAAAGAAAGGTAGAGCTAAGGAAGTAGTCGAAACTCAAATAAGGGAATCTTTGTTAGGAATCGAGGCTTCGGAGGGCAAGAAAGTAATTGTTGCCTATGAGCCTGTGTGGGCTATCGGAACAGGAGAAACGGCTACTCCTGAGCAGGCTGAGGAGATGCATAGTTATATCAGGGAAATTTTGGAAGAGATATGGGATGCATCGACGGCTAATCTTATTCGAATTCAATATGGAGGAAGTGTCAAGCCGGAAAACATTAAAGAACTTATGGCCAAGAAAAATATTGATGGGGCTCTGGTGGGAGGAGCGAGTTTAGACTCAGCCTCTTTTGCCAGAATAATTAAATTAGGGAGAGACTAAATGGGATTTTTGTTAGTTATCCACGTGATTGTCTGTATTTTTCTTATTGGAGCTATTCTTCTGCAGGTTGGGAGAGGAGCCAGCACTGGGGCTTCTTTTGGCGGTGGAGTAGGAACTTTCTTTGGTTCAACGGGAGCAATGAGCTTTCTGGGAAAACTTGTCGTTACCCTAACGGTGATTTTTGTGGTTACCACTATTCTTCTTTACTTTATTTCTCTAAAAAGACCACCTAAAATACATAGTAGTCGGGCAGTCTCAGTGGCTAGTGAGATGAAGGCATAATAGCTGCTATTGGTGGAGAGGGTCGTTAGAGGGGGAAAAAGAGTTTTTTTGTTCGAAGGTCAGCAGGAGGAAAAAGTGCAGAAGGATTCTTTCCAGTTTTTAAAAAAAATCGTGGAAGCTCCCAGCCCCTCGGGGTTTGAACAGCCAGCCCAGAGTGTAGTCAGGGAGGAACTGGCTAAGTTTGCTGATGAGGTTAAAACAGATATTCACGGTAACGTTATCGGGATAAAAAATCCCGCAGGTGATCCTCGTTTAATGCTGGCTGGGCATTGTGATGAGATTGGATTTATGATTAAATACATAGACAGAAATGGATTTATCTTTTTTTCGTCAATTGGTGGGATAGATGCTCACATTGTTCCTGGTCAAAGAGTTAAGATTCATACCTCCGGAGGGCCCATTCTGGGGGTGGTAGGAAAAAAACCTATCCACATTATGGAAGAGGAAGAACGGAAGAAAGTAGTTAAGTTATCTGAGCAGTGGATAGATATTGGCGTAACTAGTAAGAAGGAGGCGGAGAAGCTGGTTTCGGTAGGGGATGCTATTACTTTTTCCACTGAACTGGAAAGACTTCAAAAAAATCTGGTAGTATCCAGGGGACTGGACGATAAAGTTGGAGTTTTTATTATCTGCGAGGTTTTGCGTGCCGTATCTGATAAATCCCCTTCAGCAGCTGTCTTTGCCGCTTTTACTGTCCAAGAGGAAATAGGTTTGAGAGGCGCTCGAACAGCCGCTTACTCCATTAATCCCAAAATTGGAATTGCTGTAGATGCAGATCTAGCCACGGACTATCCGAGCATGGACAGGAGAAAAGAAGGGGATATTCGCCTGGGTCGGGGAGCAGTTATTTGCCGTGGGCCAAATATTAACCCCTTTGTAGAAAAAAAGCTTATTGAAATAGCTAAAAAAGAGAATATTCCTCATCAGCTTTCTGGAGAGAGCCGAGCTACCCCCACGGATGCTAATGTTATTCAAATAAGTCGCTCCGGAGTGGCTTCAGCTTTGGTATCCGTACCCCTACGTTATCTACACACGCCGGGGGAGGTTCTCTGTTTGAAAGATGTGGAGGCAGCCATAAAGCTTCTTACCCTATTTGTACTAACTGTGGATAATGAAATGGATTTGGTTCCTGGTGGCTCTTCATAAGTGATTTTGCCTTAGAAAATTATTGATAGGGAGAAGCGGTGGGTATCATTCATTGATTCATCATAGGAAAAAGCGTAATCGAATTTGGCGGCTTTTTTAGCTTCCTTATCCAAGGGGAAGCTAAACCCAATCCCTGTAGATAGTGCCAGGGAAGAGGTTTGTTGAAACTTAGTTGTTGCTCCGATACGAAGCTTAAAAGTAGGACTTATTTGCCACTCTCCACCTACCATAATGTCTCTAATCAAGTCTTTTCCCGAGGAGTTTAGGTCCAAAGCTGCCAGGAGATCCGAATTAAATCGATAAGCTCCCCCTATTCTAATGTTCAAAGGTAAAGACTCAGTTTTTCCTGTTTCCCAATTTATCTGAGAAAACAAATCTTGCAAGCTAAGTCCCCAGGAAAACTTACCATTTCGGCCAAGGTATCCTAAATCCATGCTGTAACCAGAGGCATTTTCCCATTCAGTTTCCTGAGTGAGATATTTGAGGGTAACTCCCCAGGCAGACAACTTTTTCTGCTGGAAAGAGATTTCTTCATCGGCAGAAAGAGAGCGCGCGTAAGAATAGGAAAATAAGTTGTAAGTCCATTTTTCTGGTTCAAAATCTGCTGAGAGTTGGGCCCAACTAAAAGCTCCGGCTCCCATACCGGTGTTGGGCACAGCGTAGGATAAAAAGTGATACTGGAGAAGACCTAAGCCATAGAGGTCAGTCAGTAATGAGCCAAATTCCTTTTCGGTTAACTGAACCAGACCAGCCGGGTTAAAATAAGATGCTCCATAGTCGTCGGATATAGCCACGAAAGCTCCTCCCATTCCCATAGCTCGGGCGCTATTAGGTAGGAGAGTAAATCCGCTATCCAATGCATGAGGGTAATCAGCACTGCAAACAGAAGATTTCCCAGCCACAAAAATAACTAAACTACTAAGAATCACTGCTACCAATATCCCTTTCTTTGTGCTCATCTGTCTCTCCCGGGATAAGTATCTTTTTCTATTTTTATTAGCGGTTAAAATTTCCTCCTTACCATATCACACTCTCTTTCTTTTGTCAATTTTGATACGCGGTCACTCATAGTTGGGTTAGGTGCATTGTGTCTAAATATTCTTGGCCACTGAGCCTGTCTAAATATTTCCCCGCCATAAAGCCAGCCAGGGCTCCTTCTCCGCAAGCAACCACTACTTGCTTGAGTAAATTTTCCCTTACATCTCCACAGGCAAAAATTCCTGGAATATTAGTCTCCAGATTTTCATCAGTTTTTATGAATCCCTGCCGGTTTAATTTCAACTGACCAGCGAGAAATTGTGTGTTTGGCTCCAGACCAACGAACATAAACACCCCTTTACAATTAAGCTGAGTAGTTTCTCCCGTCTCTTTGTTTAACAGTCGGATTCCCTCAACACTTTCTTCTCCATATATTTCACTTATTACTGATTTAAGAATCAGATGGATTTTTTTGTGGTTTAAGGCTCTTTCCTGAAGAATTTTCTCTGCTCGGAGCATCTCTCTACGGTGAATCAGATAAACTTTCCGGGCAAAGCGAGTTAGATAGAGCGTTTCCTCTACGGCCGTATTTCCTCCTCCGATTACAGCTACCGTTTCATTCCTAAAAAAGGGAGCATCGCAGGTAGCGCAATAGGATACCCCCCGGCCCAGGAATTTCTTTTCTCCTTTTACCCCCAGACTTTTTGGTCGAGTACCACTGGCTATTATTACTACCGGAGCCCGGTATACTTTGCCCGAAGCAGTAGAAACCACCTTTTCTCCGTTGTTTGTCTTTATTTCTACCGCCTCTTCCTGGATCAACTGTATTCCCACTGCTTCAGCCTGTTTCTGCATTTCTGCCATCAAATCTCTGGTAGAAATTTGCTGGGAGAACCCGGGGAAATTCTCTATCTTATCTGAGAGAACAATTTGTCCTCCAGGAACAAGTTTTTCCATTACCAACGGGGTAAAACCAGCTCTTCCAATATAGATGGCTGCGGTGAGTCCAGCAGGACCAGCACCAATGATGATTACCTGAAGTGAGTTTTCCATTCTTTTCTCCCAAAGTAGTTTTTAGTATTGTCAAAATTTTTCGGTCTTTTTATAAACAATACAGGGTAGGGGAGACTTTAGTCTCCCTTT
>AQRW01000049.1 GCA_000402295.1 Candidatus Aerophobus profundus SCGC AAA252-L23 | reverse complement strand
AGAGAGAGGCTAAATAGAGTAGTGAAAGATAAGACAATGCTGGATGAAGATTTTCTTCAAGCCCTGGAGTACGGGTTGCCTCCCACCGCCGGGTTGGGAGTTGGCATAGATAGATTGGTTATGATTTTAACTGATTCTCCCTCTATTAGAGATGTTATTCTTTTTCCCCAGATGAGACCCAGAAATCCCGAATAACCGGGAAAATAAAAAGGAGTGATTGAATGGAGCCATGGATCTATTTAGATGGGGAGTTCGTGTCTCGCTCGGAAGCTAAAGTCTCGGTGTTTGATCACGGATTTCTCTACGGAGATGGTATCTTCGAGGGTATCAGGGCTTACGGAGGGAGGGTTTTCAAGCTGGATGAACATCTGGAAAGGCTTTACCAATCAGCCAGGGCTATCGCTCTAAAACTACCCTTATCAGGGAATGAACTAAAAGAGAAGATTCTGGAGACCTTAAGAAAAAATGAACTTCGTGATGCCTATATCAGAGTAGTGGTTTCTCGGGGTGAGGGAGATCTGGGTTTGGACCCCCGCAATTGTCCTCATCCTGTCCTTATTATTATTGCCGACAAAATAAGACTTTACCCGGAGGAACTCTACGAGAAGGGCTTGGAAGTAGTGGTTGCTTCTACTAGAAGAAACATTCCTGGCGCGCTCAATGCCCGAATTAAATCCTTGAATTATCTCAACAATATTTTGGCTAAAATGGAAGCCAATCTGAGAGACATGCCTGAAGCCATTATGCTAACTCAGGATGGGTATGTGGCTGAGTGTACCGGAGACAATATTTTCGTTGTTCAGAAGGGAGAGCTGATTACTCCACCCACCTGGATGGGAGTTTTGAAAGGGATTACTAGAGATGTGGTCCTGCAATTGGCCCGGGATAAAGGTATTCCGGCGCGGGAAGAGGTGTTTACTGCTTTCTGTCTTTATAACTGCGAGGAGTGCTTTCTTACCGGAACAGCCGCTGAGATAATACCAGTCAGCAGGATAGACGGACGGGTAGTTGGTCAGGGTAAGGCCGGAGAAATTACCCGGACTTTAATCAAAGCCTTTGGTGAATTGACCAAAAAAGAAGGAACCCCTATTTACAAGGAGGAGAAAAATGGCCAAAATGTATTACGATAAAGATGCAGATCTTCAAATTTTGGAGAACAAAACAATTGGGATAATCGGATATGGCAACCAGGGACACGCTCAGGCCCAAAATCTGAGAGACAGTGGCCTTAAGGTAATCATAGGAGAACTAAAGGATACTCCTAACTGGGAGAAAGCCGTTAAAGATGGCTTCACGGTTAAGTCGGCCGCTGAGGTAGCTAAAGAGGCTGAGATCATTCAGGTTCTTATCCCTGACGAATATCAGGCTCAAATGTACCAGGAGGATATTTCCTCATCTCTAAAAAAAGGGAATGCTCTGGTTTTCTCTCATGGATTTAATATCCATTTTCATCAAATTATTCCCCCAGATTGGATAGATGTCTTTATGATAGCTCCTAAAGGTCCTGGAGTACTGGTCCGACGCACCTACTTGGAAGGAAAAGGAGTCCCTTGTCTTATCGCCGTTCACCAGGATGCCAGTGGCTTAGCTAAACAACTGGCCCTGGCCTATGCTAAGGGAATAGGGGGGACCAGAGCCGGAGTAATGGAGACTACCTTTAGGGAAGAGACGGAAACTGATCTTTTTGGAGAACAAACAGTTCTCTGTGGTGGAGTTACCGCTTTAATTAAGGCGGGTTTCGAAACATTAGTGGAAGCGGGATATCAACCAGAAATGGCTTATTTTGAATGCTTGCATGAGCTTAAGCTTATTGTAGACTTGATTCAAGAATCCGGACTGACCGGAATGAGAGCAGCCATTAGCAATACCGCAGAATACGGGGATCTCACTCGGGGATCCAGGGTGATCGGGGAGGAAACTCGTAAGGAAATGAGAAAAATTCTCCAGGAAATACAATCGGGAGTCTTTGCCCGGGAGTGGATTCTAGAAAACCAGGTTAATCGTCCGGTGTTTAATGCTCTGGTTAAAAAGGATCAGAGCCATCCCGTTGAGGTAGTTGGTCGAGAGCTCAGGGAAATGATGAGCTGGATTAACCAGAAAAAATGAGAAAGCATCTAATTTCCGTAGAAGTGGAAAACAGATTTGGTATTCTGGCCCGAATTGCTTCTCTTTTTAGTGCCCGGGGATTTAACATAGACAGTCTTACTGTGGGTGAGACAGAGGATCCTACTATTTCCCGGATGACCTTGATAGTTCCCGGAGATGACCAGATTATTGAACAGGTGATTAAACAACTACAGAAATTGATTGATGTTATCAAAGTTACCGACTTAACTTCCGAAGCCACTGTCGAAAGGGAGCTAATTTTAATTAGAGTGGCCGCTAAAGGAATAGACAGAGCTGAAATTATGAGGATTGTGCAGATCTTCCGGGGGAAAATCGTCGATGTTCATCCTCTTAGTTTTACTATTGAGGTTACCGGAACCGAGGAAAAAATAACCGGAATCATTACCCTCCTCAAGCCTTTCGGGCTAAAAAAACTGGTAAGAACAGGGAAAATTGCTCTGGCCCGAGAAGAGAAAATCAACTCCATAAAAACAGGGAAGAAGTAGAAATAAATAGAAGAAGAGATGTTGTTCGTGTTTTGGATTCAGTAGATTCAGCCAAGAGAGGAATTAGTTGTTTTTTTGAACTCGGAGAGGTTTACTTTTATGAAGAGGATAACTATGAGCCTGGTGAAAAACCCCCATATTGTAGCGGTTCGATTCATCGGACCCTTTATTAAAGCAAGTTTCATAAAATGAAATCTCTACAAAAAACTACTTTATCACCCCTCTCCTAGCGAGAAAGTGAGTTAGGTTAAAGAAGGAGATATGGGTCAATGATGGAAATTCGTCCCTTTCGGGGGATTCTATATAACAAAGAAAAGGTAAAGGATATAGCTCAGGTGTTGGCACCGCCCTATGATGTCATCTCACCTGAACAAAGAGATAGGTTTTATCAGCTTCATCCCTGGAACATTGTTCAAATAGTCCTGGGGAAAGAACTTCCTGGCGATAGTGAGAAAGAAAATAAATATACCCGGGCGGGGCGGTTGTTTCGGAAGTGGCTGGCTCAAGGAATAGTCAGAAAAGAGTCTCAGCCGGCCATCTATATTTACCAACAGGAGTATATTCTTGAAGGTAAGAAAATAATTAGAAAAGGGTTCTTTGCTTTAATGAGAGTAGTTCCCTTTGAGCAGAGAGTGATCTTTCCCCACGAGGAAATCTTTCTCGAACCTCAGACAGATCGTTACAAGCTTTTGAAGGCCTCTCTGGCTAATTTCAGTGCTGTTTTTTCTCTCTATTCAGACCCTACCGCTTCAATAGATAACTATCTTAAAAGTGAGGAGTCCCTAATTGAGCTCATTGACCAGCAAGGGGTAAGACATAAATTAGAGGCCATAAGAGATGAGAATAGGATTGAAAAAATAGTCGATTTAATGAAGGAAAAGAAAATATTCATTGCTGACGGGCATCATCGTTATATGACGGCGGTGAAATTCAGCCAGGATATGGAAGGAAAAGCGGAAGTTTCCCCGGGTAAAAACTATTTACTGATGTATTTCTTAAATATGGATTCAGGGAGTGCCACCATTCTCCCGGTTCATCGTGCCCTGGGGAATCTTGACTCGAATCAACTTTCTCAGATCTCCTCCTTGCTGAGAAAACTCTTTGAAATTGAAACACTCTCCTTCTCTTCTCCCAGAGAAGAGATGATTCAGAGAAAAGAGCTTATGCGGCGACTGGGAGAGACCCAGAATAATCATGCCTTTGGCTTTTATGAGGGCAAAAACCGCTACCTTTTTTTAACTCTTAAGGAAGGAGAGAGTGAATTTCATTATCAACATAGCCCTGAACTTCTGGACAGATTGCTTAAAAAAGCTTTAAGAAAGAAAACGCTGGTAAAAGGCCAAGATATTGACTACGCTAAGAACACTGATGAAGTGATTAAACTGGTCAAACAGGGCCGGTACCAACTAGCTTTCCTTCTTAGGCCTACTTCACTTGAACAGCTTAAAGAGGTAGCTCTTTCCGGCCGGCGAATGCCTCCCAAATCAACCTATTTCTATCCCAAACTCCTCAGTGGTCTGGTCATGCGAGACTTGAAGTAAGTAAGGGGTCAGGTCTCAACATTTGACAGGCAACTTTTGCAGGAAAAGAATCGTTGGTAGTCGCAGGCCAGTCCGTGTAGGGGAGGCTTTAGCCTCCCAGTTATGGTTATGATCCGGTAGCCGCAG
>AQRW01000048.1 GCA_000402295.1 Candidatus Aerophobus profundus SCGC AAA252-L23 | reverse complement strand
ACTTATTCTTCAGAAAAAGGCAAAGATGCCTGGAAAGATTTATCGGCAATTTGAATTACCGCATTACCGTTGATTCTCCCGTGTTTGACCCTAATCAAAGCTTCCGGTAAGTCGTTGAATTCAAATATCTCGATAGACGCCTTAAGATTTATTTGGTCAGCAATTTCCAAGAACTCAAGGCCATCTTTCCTGGTAATATTGGCTAAACTGATAAGGGAACGTTCCTGCCAAATAAGATTGTAGTCATTTATTTCGATAGGGGTCATAGTCACCGGACTCAATACCAGTCTGCCTCCACTATCCAATTGGGACAAAGCAAAGCTTACCAAATTCCCTACCGGCGGAAAGATTATACCTGCATCCAGTTTGGTAGGGATTTTGTCCTCATAGTTACCCACCCAATCTGCACCCAGTTTACGTGCCCTATTCTTGTTTTTTTCGCTTCGGGTAATTACAAAAACCTTTATTCTCCTTTGTTTTGCCACTTGAAGCACGTAAGCCGCCGTGGGACCCAAACCATAAAGACCCAGCTTATCCCCTGGTTGCAATTTAGTAAGGTGAAAAGCACGATAGCCGGCCACACCTGGGCACATCAGAGGTGCTGACTGGATAAGTGATCGTTTTTTCCCCAGGTGAAAAGCAAAATCAGCCGCAATTACAGTAAACTCGGCAAAACCACCGTCGGCGTCCCAACCGGTGAAATGCGCCTCAGGACATAGATTTTCTCGCCCGGAAAGACAAAACTTACATTGACCGCAGGTGCTATTGAGCCAAGTTAGGCCTACCGCATCACCAAGCTTGAAATTAATTACTTGCTCGCCTATCTCATCCACCACACCCACTACCTCATGTCCCAGAATCAGTGGTGACTTTTTTAGCGGCAGATCACCCTCAGCTAGGTGAATATCAGTACGGCACACTCCACAAGCTACAATTTTGATTCGAAGTTCATGTGCCTTAGGATGGGGCGGGGGAAGCTCTTTCAGGAGGAGTGGCTTTTTTTCAACCGGAGCTTGTTTTTTTAGTATCCACGCTTTCATTTTCCCTTCTCAAATCACGTAGATATTTTGATAATAGTCTGCTATGATTAAATTAAATTCCTGGCGACACATTTTCATGGCTTTAGGTAGCTCATTCATAATATCGCTGGCTACGAGTCCATCCTGGCCTATTTTCTTGGCCGCCAGGTCGCCGGCAAAGCCGTGGATGAAAACGCCCAGGCGCACAGCATCGTTGATTGATAATCCCAGACCAAACATGGCGGAGATGGTTCCAGTTAGCACGTCTCCGCTACCCGCCGTGGCCATACCGGGATTACCACTGAGGTTAATGAACACTCTCTTGTCCGGATAGCCGATTAGTGAATGAGCACCTTTGAATACAATAGTGGCCTTAAGTTCTTCACTCATTTCTTGCAGAATATCAATTTTCCTTTTTGAAACTTTATCAATTGCTTTTTTGCTGATTCGGGTTACTTCACCTAAATGCGGTGTCAAAATAGTAGCAGCTTTACGCTCCTTGATGCATTCCAAATCTTGAGCCAGAGCAGTTATGCCGTCCCCGTCAATAAGTAAAGGCTTCTTTATTTGAATACTCAGTTTCCTCACTAAATTTTGCGTTTCTTCCTCTAAGGACAAACCGGGTCCGATAACCACCATATCGACCTTTTCTGATAATTCCAGAAGCTGTTGCTCATTCTGCATACTGATACTACCTGAACCCGTGGCTCTTTGGGGTACCAGGACTATTTCGCTGCCTTTGCTCCCAATAAAAGGGGCAACCGGTGCGGGCGTGGCCAAGAAAGAAAGTCCTCCCCCTCCCTTCAAGAATGAGAGGGCGGCAAAATAAGGTGCTCCTAAATAATGGGATGACCCGGAAATAAATAAAACCTTACCATAGCTGCCTTTGTGAGTATCTTCACTCCTTAAGGGAATAGGCATAGGGTCGTTAGTGGCTATCCTTAAATTATCAGAATTGTGCAGTACCGGGGGGAAAGAAATGTGGCTGACATATAGTTTCCCTCCCATCTTAAATCCAGGATAAAGCAAATTGCCCACTTTAGGTAAACCGAAGGTAGTTGTGCAGTGTGCTTTCACGGCCGTTCCCATTATTTGTCCGGTATCACCATGGATACCCGAGGGAATATCGATGCTGAACACCGATTTTCGGCTGGCATTAATCATCTCTATGACGTCTTTATACTTTCCCTTAACCATTCTATCAAGACCCGTTCCCAGAATTGCATCAATAATTGTATCGGCGCGGTCAACTGCTTTTTTGGCCAAAGAAACCTCTGGCAGGTCAAGTATCTTAATCCCAAGTTTATCCGCGACATCAAGATTCTGTTTGGCTGCTCCTTTGAATTTCCCTCGGTCACCTAAAATAAATACGGTTACCTCGTTTTGATTGGAATAAATTTTCCTGGCTACCACCAAACCATCGCCGCCGTTATTACCCGGGCCACAAAATATCACGAATTTTTTGCCCTTGATGCCGCACTCTTTCATAATGGAGAAATAAGCAGCTTGTCCGGCATTTTCCATTAGTATTTCTTGGCTGATAGTATATTCTTCTATCGCCCGCCGGTCCAATTTCCTCATTTCTTCCACCCGAGCAACTTTCATGGTTAAACTCCCCCAATTTGTTGGTATCTTTTACCAAATGTTTTATTGTTCAAATAAGTGATATTGACATTCTCTGTAACTTAATAGTTGTTAGGTTGATTGTTACTACGAGATCCTCTTCCCCTTAACATTTACTTCATTTGTCACTCTTTGTCTCTCATTTTCTGGTCAAATTCGGGAAAATATTGCTTGATGACCCTGAGATTGAATTTAGAGAGAATAGACTCTTTAGGTTCTCTTTCCAATAAAAACTCAAAAGATTTCCTTATTAGTTCTTCCTTGGTTGTCTTACCTTGGGTTAATTCTTGATGATAGTTATCATCCAAAGTTACAGTATGCTCCGTGCTGCTGCTTTTTTCCTCTACCTTTACCATAAATTCTTGTTGCCTTTTCTTCTTAACTTTGATCATTTCTTTTCCTTATGTTCTCTAAAATTTATACTTTAAGGGGATACCTTCCGTATTTTTTTGCCGCTTTAAACATCGCCATAATGTTTTCCGGAGGCACATCTCGTTGAATATTATGTACCGCCGCCAGAACATATCCTCCGCCTGGAGCAAGATCGTGGATTCTTCTCCTAACTTCTTCTTCAACATCTTTAACTGTACCACGAGGCAAAACATACTGGGTATCAATAGCTCCCCAAAAACCGATTTTATCCCCAAATCTCTCTTTAAGCTTCTTAGTATCCATATCTTTCGCAGAAACCTGCACGGGATGCATCGCGTCTATCCCATATTCTATGAAATCGGGGATAAATGGGATGAGACTTCCGCAACAGTGGCGAAAAATTTTGGCCTCGGTCTTACTCTTCACCAATCGGTGTAATTTCTTATGGTACGGCTTAATTACTCTTCTGTATAAATCGGGAGACATCAGGGGGCCTGTCTGCATCGCCAGATCACCATTTAAGGCCAATACTTGAATATATTCACCTGCAATATCCAGAAATTTACAAATCCTCTTCTCAGAAATCTCTAAGGTTATTGCTAAGAGTTTTTCTATGAATTTTTGATCCATAAGCATATCGGTTAAAAACCTCTCTATTCCGGTAAGATACCAATTCCTTTCAAATAGCGAACCTGCCCCCGGATCTCCCACAATAGCATACTCTGTGTTTTCACATAATTCTTTAGCTTCCTCTTCCAATCCCTCATATCTACCCGGGTCGTTAGGATCTGGCCAAGGATAATTATCTAAGTCTCTTATGGTTGCATTTTTGAGAGGATGTTCAACCATATCAAAATAATAGCCGTGTTTCGGTTTTTTCCATTTAACGCCCCACTCACCTATAAACCAGTAGTTATCTTCTTCTTCATGTATGGTCAGCTTCCAGTTTTTGGGAGGTTTTCGAGGGACAATACGAGTATCAATCCCCATTATTTTTAATACTTCTTCTCCCGGAGTCACAGCTTGTTGAATTATGTCCACAAATCTTACTTTTTCTTCTTCCACCCCTAAGTATTTCCTTAATTTGTTGTAAGCATCTATATGGATGCTACTATTATGAGTGGCTCCTAAATCAACCGGCACTCTGTCAGGTTCTCTGCGGGACAAAGCAGTCACTACCCTTTCCCGT
>AQRW01000047.1 GCA_000402295.1 Candidatus Aerophobus profundus SCGC AAA252-L23 | reverse complement strand
ACTTGGAAAAGTTGAGGGTAGGAGTCGTGGGAGTAGGTTTTATCGGTGAGTTACACGCCAGAATTTTTAATGAGATTCCTACGGCTGATTTGGTTGCCGTGGCCGACCCAGATAAAGAAAGAGCAAGAGAAATAGGGGAAAGATTCCAGTGTCGGTATTATCAGGACTACTTAGAATTATTCAATGAAAAAGATATCCAGGCTGTTAGCATTTGTGTTCCTGATCGCTATCACCTTGAACCAGCAATAGCTGCAGCTAAAGCCGGTAAAAACATTTTATTGGAAAAACCTATCGCCAGAACGGTAGAAGATGCAGAAAAAATCAGAAAAGCTGCTGAAGATAGCGGTGTAAGATTGATGGTGGCTCACCTACTTCGATTTGATCCCAGATATGTACAACTTCATGACAGAATTAAAAGAGGCGATTTAGGAGAAATCATCCACATTAGAGCGAAGCGACAAAATCCTAAATCTATCCAGGATCACGTGCAAGGACGGACATCTATGCTTTATTATGTTGGTGTACATGACATAGATTTAGTCCTTTGGTATACCAATAGCGAGGTTGAAGAAATTTATGCCAAGAAAGTTTCCAAGATGTATAAGGAAGATTGTATATTTGTTCTTTTCAGTTTGAAAAATGGTGTAGTGGGTAGTCTGGAATTCAGTTGGTCTCTTCCCGAAAGTTACCCGGCCGGGATTTGGAGTGAGGTGGAGATAGTGGGAACAAAGGGAGCGGGTCACATAGACATCTGCGATCAGGGACTCGTCCTATGTACAAATGGATTTAATTTTCCCGATACTCTCCATTGGCCAGAGTATAACGGAAAGATATTTGGTGATCTCAGAGACGAGCTGATGCATTTTGTAGAGGCAATTACTAATCATAAAGAGCTATTAATGCCTACCAAAGATTCAATCAAGGCGGTGGGATTTATTGAAGCTTGCCTAAAATCCATAGAAAAAGGTACTCCGATTAAGTTAGGTTAAGACCTAAAGTTGGTTAATAGTTTCTCGCCGGAACAAAAATAAAGCGATCTTCATTATTGATTTGTCCTCCATGATAAAAGCTTTAGATCATCCAGGGGGAAAATTGGCCGGGGTATCTTCTTATAGGATCTCTTGCTATAATCCCAGTTGGCGAAGCCTGGACTATTAAAAAAAATGTTTTGCAGGCAACTGATTTATAAGCGATTAGATTAAGCAGACCATCTTTCAAAACAATAATCTTTTTCTCCTTGGGTTCAATATGTAAACTACGAAGCATAGCCGGATCATGAATTGAGGCACTCTGAGAGATAAGTATTATCTCTATTCCATCCACCTCAAATACTACAGTAGGCCCCATATTTATTTCTCTTTCGGTGAACTGAAAACTCTGACCCCAGTATTTACCTTGGGAGATAACTTTTACCGTCCCGGTAACCGTAAGCGGTTTAGCATTTATTTGATCTATTTTACCGCCTATTTTGACAGTCAGACTTTTATCCACCCCGGCCTTAATGCATTCATCTACTGCCTCAGGATCAACGATACCTGCTATGACCGCATTCTTCACCCTCCTTTTCATAAAACTCTGGAGAAAAAAAGGTACATCGCCTGCTCCTCCTGCCCAAAAACAATCTCCCGTGTCCACAAAAAGTATTGGCTTGCCTGACAAAGTAAGAGCCTGGTCAATCCCTTGGTTAATAGTGAGAGTGTCCAGAGTAAATTCATGACGCATATCCCACATCAATTGAGCAAATCTATCGGTCTCAAATTGGGCTAATTGTTCATCTTTTTTAGCTATTACAAGAACAGAAGAACCAACTTCTTTAATATCTGCCAGTGAGTAGCCAATGAAGAAGGAAGCCGACAGGATTTCTTCTTTTCTTTCAAGTTCTTCGATTCTTCGTACCAACCTGGCTCTGGGTTTCGGAGAAGACTCTCCCGGTAACAGCATAGGTAGTTTTCTCATACACATTACAGGCTTAATTTTGTTTTTCATTAAAAAACTCATTAGGTGAGCCGCTTGTTGTCCTACTTTACTTTGATCAATATGAGGATGAGTTCGGTATCCAATTAAAAAATCTGCATACTTCACCATATCCCGGGAAACATTAGCATGATGATCTAAAGTGACCCCCACGGGGATGGCATTTCCCATAATTTCCCTGATTTTACGGAGTAGATAACCCTCCGGATCATCCAAATCCTCAGTGACCATAGCCCCATGAAGAAATAATAGAATTCCTTCTAATTGTTGTTTTGTCTTTTGTATTCTTTCAAGTAAATTTTGCTCCAGAAACTTGAAAGCTACTGTGGTAACTGGACCCGATGGTATCGCCGAAGCAGAAATTGTAGGAACGAGCTCTATTCCTTGACTTTCTGCAACTTCCAGAGCACCTTTTAGTTCCGAGTTCTTTTCTCTATGATAATTCAAAATATCCTGATCAAGTAAGAGTTCATATTCCTGAAAACATTTTAGATCTGTCTTTATCGGAGAAAAAGTATTAGATTCATGATAGATACTTCCTACGGCTACGGGCATGATTTCTCCTCCTGGTCTTTTAAGAAAACATTTACTTTAGGCGTTATTATTACGAGAGAAGCTCTGAGCAGTTTTTCTTAATTTTCCCTATAGCTTCCACGATTGTGTCCATATCGTTGGTGGTTCCCAAGAGAGCTTGATGAGATATCCAGACCATTTGACGGGAAAGTCGGGAAGCAACCGGAAAATCTTCAGCCTTAGGTTGAAAGTGACCCTGGTAATGAGGGCATTCCACCGGACATCCCCGGGGACGAAATCGCTTCTCGGTAAATAGTTCAAGTTCGTGGATGGCCGGGTAAGGCCTTTCAACCGGTATACCCTCGGCCTTTAAAGCTCTGGTAAAAGTTTCCCGCGGTAATTTCTCAAAATGTTCTTCTTGGTAGAGGAAGGGATACAAATATAAACCCCGCTTGGTTACTCGACTATCACATTGTTGAGGAATGATCCCCGGAATCAATTGCAGTTGCTTGGTAAGATAGCGGGCATTTTTGTTTCGAATATTAAGATGCTCAGGTAATCTCTTCAGTTGAACTCGCAGCACCGCCGCTTGTAACTCAGTCAGGCGGTAATTGGAGCCTAAACGAAAGTGACGATAATCATGTTCACCTTTATGTCTTCCACAATTAACAATGGAGGCACATTCTTCTGCCAGAGTCTTGTCATCGGTAATAATAATTCCTCCTTCGCCAGCAGTCATAGTTTTACTGGCCTGCATACTGAAAGTGCCTAAATTGGCAAAAGTCCCAATTCTTTTGCTCTTCCACTCTGCACCATGAGCGTGAGCTGAGTCCTCGATCCATTTCAATTGGTGTTGGGAAACAATCTTGCCTAGGGCATCTAAATCAGCGGGATGGCCAGCAAAATGCACGGGAATAATTGCTTTAGTTCTATCAGTAATTGCTGCCTCTACTTGTTTAGGATCAAGGCAAAAAGTTTTCTCATCTACATCAACCAGCACAGGTACTGCGTTTGCATAAAGAACGGCTGATGCCGTAGCCACAAAGGTATAATCCGGCACTATAACTTCATCACCAGGTCCTATCTCCAAAGCTGTGAGAGCTACTTCGAGAGCATGAGATCCATTAGTGACTGCTATGGCAGATGAAGCCCCCTGAAATCGCGCAAATTCAACTTCAAAATCGTCTACCATGTGTCCCTGAGTGCAGAACCAATTTCCACTCTGGATAACCGAGGTAACTGCTTCTAATTCCTGTTGATCCCATATAGGCCACTTCGGAAAGGATTTCTTTCGTACAGGTACTCCGTCTTTTAATGCAAGCTTGGCCATAGTTCCTATTCCCTCCGTTAGATAATATATTTGGTTAATTTTTATCTTGACTAATTTAGACTATCTCAAATCTTCCATTCTGTCAATCAAACGTATCAAAGCTCTCCAGCTTCGGGAAAATTTTGAGTACTGCCTCAACAGATACCTGCATCAGGAGACTTTTCCTGGAATTGGAAGAGAAACAGATTTCTTGACAGAGATGCAATTGACGGTATACTGTCAATGTTATTTCATGAAAATATTACCGAGCTGATTTTGCTGCGCGAATAGATAAGGGACGAAATATGACCGCCAATTCTCTTTATCGGGATATTTTAGCTGAAATAAAAGAAATCCCTATTTTGGATGTACACTCTCA
>AQRW01000046.1 GCA_000402295.1 Candidatus Aerophobus profundus SCGC AAA252-L23 | reverse complement strand
CATATATTACTAAAACAAGGACCAAAAGTAGGTTAGAGCGATTGTAGATAAACTTCAGATAGGAAGCGAAGGCGGTCCATTGTGGTCGCCTCAGCCAAAAAACAGGACCCTTGTTCCAGTGTCTCATCACCACTGTCATCCAGGGAAAGAGAGCTAAGAAGACGGGTAGGTAGAGAAGACAGACACTCACCAGTGCTTTTGGTCTTTTTCCTAAGCTCACCAGTAAGTAGCCGGCCTGGAAGACCACCAGGAGAATACCAAAGTGATGGAGGTAAGAGCAAATAATGGCGGAAATGACATAGAAAATGAGGATAATCCTCTTTGGCTTTTCTCCGGCATGCAAAGCTTTTCCCATGGTAACCCAGAGGTAGGCAGTGATGAGGGAGAAAAGAAGCAGCATGGCATAAGGCCGGGCTTCTTGACTGTAATATATGGGACACCAGAGCACGGCCATCAGGGCGGCAGCAATGAGGCCTTCCTTAGAGGAATACAATAAGCGGGCGAGAAGAAAAATCAGCAATAAAGAAATTATCCCGCTGATGGCCGAGGGAAGTCTGAGCAGGTATTCCGAATCACCAAGGTATTTCTCGATGAAATAAAGAGGAATCTGGTAGGCTGGCGGATGACCAACTGCGGGAATGATATTCCGTATTACTGAGGCAAGGCTCGGGCCCCGACTCAGTCTCCAGGTTGCCAGCTCATCATTCCACAGTGAATTCCCACCAAGATTTAGCAGACGCAATAAGACACCGATGGCTATAATGGCTAATAAGACAAGGATTACCAGATGGTGATTCTCACGTTCCTCTTCCTTTCTCCCAAGCATCAGACTCTCCTTTGGGTTAATCTTCAACCACGTGTTTACGGAACTGTTTTCGGTAAAATCTCCACCTTTCCGGGCTCCAAATAGAGTTCGACTGAAAACACTCGCTGGCTCGGTAGGCCATCTCCAGTGTATGATGGGTATTATCGTGCGCACAGAGGCCTTGCCGTCCCAAAGAAACTAAACCGGCGATGTGGCTGAGATAATCGTCTAACACCCGGAATCGCCGCTCAAAACCCAAATCATAGACAGGATATGCTTGGGGAAGACGCCGAACAAAAAAGGTCTTGAGGAGAGGTTTTACAGGAAGTCCCACCCGCTCAAAATCCCTAATCACCAGAGCGCCCATATCCTGCTGGGGAGCATTCCAGGTTTCGTCGCCAAACCAACAAGGAATCTCCACGCAGAGCCCAGTGATTCCATGAGGTTCCGGAGTGGAACTATAGTTCCTGGGTTCGGAGACACGTGAAAAAATCACCTCAGCCTCGGGAAAATAGTGGGCATCATAAGGAGTAAATTGGCCTGTTCTCAAGATCAAATAAACCAGAACCATGGCCCGATATTGAATATGCTGGCAACAATTCCTTACCTCTATCGGTGGTTCTGGTCGCAAAGAGTCAACCAAATGAGTCAAGGGAATAGTAGAGAACACAAAATCGGCAAAAATCTCTTTACTACCGGATGTCACTTTAGATTCACTCCTCGCCGAGGCAGCTTCCTGGCTCGGACTCACTATCACACTTACCAGACGACCATTTTGCCAGTGAGTCTCTTGGACCGTAGTTGACAACCTGATCTGGCCGCCCAAGCGTCGGACCTCTTGGGCCAAGGACTGGCCAATTTGCCCAAAACCCTTACGCGGGTAAAAGAAACGTTGTCTTCTCTGACACCTCACTCCCGGTATCACTGCTCCCACCCGACGCATCATTTTAGTCACATTGATGGCCGATACCCGCCGTTGGGCTTGAAGCCCCGCGATCTTTTGGGGATCCAACCCCCATAGTTTGCGGGCGTAGGGAAAATAGAAATGTTTGCAGGCGGTCGGTCCTAATCCATCCAATAATACATCGGCGAACGATGCATTGGGTGTGGACTCAACTTTGAACAATCTGCTTACGGCATCCACTCCTATCCCAGATAGGAAGAATGGGGGCAGGTGCAGTCCGAAGTCAAGAAAGTTGAGAGGAAACTTGACAAAATGTCTCAACAGACGAATACGTCCCTTGCGTGGTCGATCAAGCAGATCCGAACCCAGGAGCCCCCGAATATCCTGTAGCATCTCGGGGGGCATCACCGGGTGAAGACGGTGGCTGCCATAATCAAAATAGAGCCCTTCGTGCTCAAAGCTGGCGGTAAGACCTCCCACTCTTGATTCTTGTTCGATTATGGTCAACTTAATATTGAGGTCACCACGACGCAGCAGTTTCATCCCCAGAGCCAACCCGGCTGGCCCAGCCCCCAAGATCACAACTTTGCTACTCACTATTCCCACCCTAAACAACTTCCCCAAAGACACTCCCCGGGGAGAACCGGCAACCAAGTAATCTCTACTGCATCCGGCAATCCTGTGGAAGTCCTCCGTTTCGGTCGCAACAAGTTAATCCCTCACTAACCAAGCAGCAGACTCTCATTGACAGATAAACTGAGTAATACCAGCCGTCATCTCTGACTGGCGTCCTGGGAATATCTTTTTCCTAACTCGGAGGCTAGGGTCCTCTCATGGTGCCCGCCGGATCGACCGGCCAGAAAAAGAATACCGCCCAGCAAGGAAACACCCCAAAGAGATAGCAAGCGCAAGATGCCGTATGTTACTGCGGCTTCCTCACTGACCCCGAACCACCCAAAAAAAATGACAAAGCTGGCCTCCCGCACCCCGTAACCACCTACTGAGGGAAGGAGGACAGCGATGAAAATGAGAGGTATCACCACCGGAAAGCTAAACCAAGGCGCCTTAAAACCCGGAATGGCGGTGGCCATCAAGAAACCGGCCAGGAGAACCAGCAACTGATTCAAAAAAGAAAGACTCACTGTTGATAAAATCAGAGATGGGTTTTTGCGGCAGATATCCAGTACTCTCACCGCATCGTTAATAACCCTTCGGATTCTACGTATTGGGAAACGGGCCATCAATTCAAGGAAGAACTTTCGAAATCGTCGATTCAAGTAGATGGTAATGAGAGCAACCAAAATTATACTTAATACGGACACCGAGGTCAGAAGTTGCTTCAGCACAGCTATTTGGGACAGTCCCATGAGACTACCAAAGGTTATGAGGACGATAGTCACCAGAAGACCAATAAAACGCTCCATTAGGATTGTGCCCCCTATTCCTCCCAGAGAAAAACCATGAGATTTGGAGGCCAGAACCGCCCGGACAACATCTCCTCCCTGCCCTGTGGGCAAGAAAGCCCCAAAAAAGTGGCCGACCAGGTAGCAATATACCGATTCTCTCAAAGTCATCGGGTAACCACACCAGTGGGTTATCTTTTGCCATCTTAACGAGCACGGCAGCAGACATAGCGTAGAAAGCGCAAAGGCAACTCCCATTATCCCCCAGTTTACCGCCACTATTTTTTCAACAATGAGGTTCCACTGAACCGTAAGAAGCAACCAGGCAATCCCCCCGGCCGAGACCAATACCTTTATTGCTAAGATGGCAACTCTATATTGGGGGCTCTTTGTCATTGTTCCTCAATCCTTGAGCGGATTACTCTTTGTTTCCTACCTTTCTTCTGATATAATGCCCTGAGCACGCACAACCGGATGATACAATCAACCTGGTAGCTGGCAGATGACAAGTTTGAACTTGCCCGGTGAAGGAAAGGGTACCTCCTTCACCCGGTGAATACGAATCTCCATCCCCTGACCTAGGGCTTTCTTTAATCCGGTACGCAAAAAGGCCTCCGTTTTCTCACTGTAGTCCTTCATAGGCACCAGGTATACCTCCAGGGCAAAACGCTCCTTCTGCACCAGTTGAGCCAGTCGGCATCCTTGAGCGTAGTCAAATAAGTAGGAAGCACCGTATACCCATCTTCCCTTTGTGTTGAGAAGACGTTCGCTAGTTCTACCAATGAGTTTTCCCACCAAAGGCAGTCTCCGGCCACAAGAGCACCTTCGGTAAGATGCAATGGCAAAGTCTCGGGTATCATAGCGAAGTAAGGGAAATGCCTTGTTGTGAAGCCCTGTAGCAATGATTCGTCCTTCTTCACCTTCTTGAGCCGGTGTTCCATCATCTTTGATGATTTCAACAATACCATATTCTGAGGCAATGTGATATCCTCCTTGAGGACATTGGCAAAGGAGAGCATTATGCTCTCTGAGTCCATAGCT
>AQRW01000045.1 GCA_000402295.1 Candidatus Aerophobus profundus SCGC AAA252-L23 | reverse complement strand
CGTGAGAGACTTAAATTTCCTTTATCGTCAAGCACCCTGCCTTCATCAGATTGATTTCCACCGTTCCGGGTTTGAGTGGATAGATTTCCACGATGTGGACAGCACTGTAATATCTTTTTTGAGAAAGGGGAAAAATCAAGGGGATGTCCTCATTTCTATCTGCAATCTCACACCTGTTCCTCGTACAGACTATAGAGTAGGAGTCCCGTTGGGAGGGTTATACAGGGAAATCTTAAATAGCGATTCTGAGCTCTACGGTGGGTCTAATATGGGCAACCCGGGTGAAATATTTGCTGAAGCCTTGCCCTGGCATGGAAGACCTTGCTCTTTAAGTCTCATCCTACCACCTTTGAGTGTTATCGTTCTAAGGCCTGTAACTTCAACAGAACCTTTGCAATCGTAGTTCTTATAATCCTCTTGGGCCAACTCATGTTCAAAGGTATAGCTATGAGTGTCCATCGTGTGGTTATCACGATGACATAGAGGATATTGTCGTTGACGCATACTTTTTCTCACAAGGCTGCAAGAATAGGAGAATACCCAAAGTTCACCTGCCCAAGGTATCATAACACGATGAAGTATGTTGGTTCTTGAAAGTCCGTGCCGAAGGCACGCTAAGTTCAAATTGTAGTAATTCTAAAGAAGACAGAGGAGTTTCAAAATGGTAGATCAGGTAACCAGAAGAAAGGTCAAGAATATTGGATTTATCTCTACCCGTTTTGCCGGAACTGATGGGGTTTCTCTGGAAGTGGCCAAATGGGCCAGTATTTTTGAAGATGAAGGCTATGATTGTTTTTATATGGCCGGTGAACTGGATAAACCGAGACAAAAATCGCTTTTGGTAAAAGAGGCCCATTTTGAGTATCCGGCCATTCAAGAAATATACCGTGAATGTTTCGGGGTCAGGAACAGAAAGTTATCTGTGACCAAAAAGATTCACTGGATGAAAGATAAACTTAAAGAATATATCTATGAATTTATCAGAGGTTTTGAAATTGATCTTCTCGTTCCGGAAAACGCTCTTTCCATTCCCCTGAATATCCCTCTGGCTCTGGCTATTACTGAGGTAATTTCTGAAACAGGAATTTCCACCATTGCCCATCACCACGATTTTTTCTGGGAACGCAAACGATTTCTGATAAATGCTATCTGGGATTATTTGAATATGGCTTTCCCTCCTCACCTGCCATCTATCCAGCATGTAGTAATAAACTCTTCCGCCGATAACCAGTTAAGCTTAAGAACCGGTATCTCGCCAACCATAATTCCCAATGTGATGGATTTCGAGAATCCTCCTCCTCTTGATGATTATTCATCCGACATTCGCCAGTCTCTTAATATAACAGATGATGAATTATTGATTCTTCAGCCTACCAGAGTGGTTAAACGTAAAGGTATTGAGCATTCTATTGAACTGGTGAGTCGCTTGGGAATGAAAGCAAAACTAATTATCTCCTATGCCTCGGGGGATGAAGGCTACGAGTATGAACAGAGAGTGCGTGAGTATTCCTCGCTTATGAATGTGCATACCTTGTTTGTCTCTGATATTATTAAGCCTTATCGGGGAAAAACCCCCGAGGGAAGGAAAATATATATTCCCCAAGATATTTACGCTCACGCAGACCTGGTAACCTACCCTTCAAATTTTGAGGGTTTTGGCAATGCTTTTCTGGAGGCGGTATACTTTCACAAACCAATTGTAGTGAATAATTATTCCATATATGCGGTAGATATTAAGCCCCGGGGCTTCGAAGCTATCGAATTGGATGATTACGTCAATTCCCGAGCAGTTGAGCTTACTAAAAAGGTTTTAAAAGATCCCGCTCTGGCAAAAAATATGGTTGATCGCAACTATGAACTGGGGAAAAGATATTATTCTTATTCTGTCCTGCGGAAAAAACTCAAGGTTCTGTTATCTAATTGTTTCGGGGTGTAAGAAAAGGTATCATCACGCTGATCGACGGGACAAGGAGAAGGAATAAAATGAAGAAAATCAAAGTAGTGCCTTATGGTTCCTGGAAATCACCAATCACCTCACCTTTAATTGCCTCCCAGACTATGGGGAGCTCGGGAGTTGGACAGATTACCCTGGACGGTCAAGATGTCTATTGGGTTGAGCTGCGTCCCCTGGAAGGCGGCCGTTATGTGGTAGTGCGACGAACACCGGAGGGGCAAATTAGTGATGTAACACCACCCGGGTTCAACGTTAGAACGCGAGTGCATGAGTACGGTGGCGGTGCTTTTATCGTTACTGAGGGTACGGTCTATTTTTCTAACTTCACCGATCAACGTCTTTACCGTCAGGACCCCGGCTTTAAGCCGCGGCCAATCACTCCTGAGGTGCAGATGCGTTATGCGGATGGTGTGATGGACCGACGTCGGGAGCGGATAATCTACGTGCGTGAAGATCATACTGTATCCGGGTACCAGGCCATCAATACTCTAATTGCTCTTGATCCTGAAAATAACCGGGGCGGCCAGGTGTTGGTTTCCGGGAATGACTTTTACTCTTCCCCCCGGCTTAGCCCTGATGGATCTCGTCTCGCTTGGCTTACCTGGAATCATCCTCAGATGCCCTGGGATGGAACCGAACTGTGGGTGGCTGAGTTAAAGGCCGATGGTTCGCTGGGTCAAACCGAGTGTGTAGCGGGTGGTCCTGATGAATCTATCTTCCAGCCAGAGTGGTCACCGGACGGTATCTTGCACTTTATCTCCGACCGAACGGGCTGGTGGAACCTTTATCGTTGGCGTGATGAGCAAGTTGAACCGCTAGGTGAAAGGGAGGCCGAGTTTGGAGTGTCTCAGTGGATCTTTGGGATGTCCACCTATGCCTTTGAATCGGCCAGTTATCTCATCTGTAGCTATTGCCGACAAGGAAACTGGTATTTGGGGAGTTTGGACACAGCCACGCTCAAACTTAAGCTGATAGAAGTCCCCTATTCCAAAATATGGAGTCTGCGAGCAGCTCCGGGGCAGGTTGTGTTTGGCGGTGGCTCACCAACTGAACCAGCTTCCGTCATCCGGTTTAACCTTAATAGGCAGCATCTTGAGATACTCCACCGATCGACTGATTTGACAATTGATTCTGGATACTTGTCGGAGCCCCAGGCAATTGAGTTTCCCACCGAACATAGTTTAACGGCCCACGCCTTCTACTATGTTCCCCAAAATCGTGATTATATTGCTCCACCCGGCGAACGTCCCCCGTTGCTGGTAATAAGTCATGGCGGACCCACGGCCTCTACTTCGACCACCTTCCGATTGGACATTCAATACTGGACTAGTCGTGGCCTAGCCGTACTTGATGTTAATTACGGTGGTAGCACCGACTACGGCCGGGCATATCGGCAGCGGCTTAACGGCCAGTGGGGTGTTGTTGACGTTGATGACTGTGTAAACGGGGCAAATTACCTGGTGAAACGTGGTGAGGTCGACGGGAATCGGCTTATGATCAAGGGGGGCAGTGCCGGGGGCTATACGACGCTATGTGCCCTTACCTTTGGCCATACCTTCAAGACCGGTGCCAGCTACTACGGGGTCAGTGATTTAGAAGCATTGGCCAAAGATACACATAAGTTTGAGTCGCACTACCTGGATCGTTTGATCGCTTCCTATTCTGAACATTCCCATCTCTGGCGAGAACGCTCACCGATCAACTTTGTCGAGCGTCTCTCCTGCCCAGTAATTTTCTTCCAGGGACTTGAGGACAAAGTTGTCCCGCCCAAACAGGCAGAGACAATGGTTGAGGCGTTGCGCAGCAAAAGACTGCCGGTAGCCTACATTACCTTTGAAGGTGAGCAGCACGGTTTTCGGCGGGCCGAGAATATCCAGCGTGCTCTCGAGGCAGAACTTTACTTTTACTCCCAGATTTTGGGCTTCGAGTTGGCTGATTTAATCAAGCCGGTGCCAATTGAGAACTTTTAGGTCGCAATGACAAAAGAGGAAGGTTCTTTCCGCTGTCATTGCGAGGAGTAAAGCGACGAAGTAATCTCAGTAAGAATAGTGACCTGCTTGGAGGACAAGTCCCTGTTTGGGGTAGGGGAGG
>AQRW01000044.1 GCA_000402295.1 Candidatus Aerophobus profundus SCGC AAA252-L23 | reverse complement strand
ACTACCTTATCTTGTGCGCAACCTAAAGGTTGCGGTAGCCATCTCTTTATTGGTGGATAATTTCCCTCCCCCTGCATGAAGGACTTTTCCCTTTATTTGTAAGGTTCTTCCGTGATTTCTTCATAAAATTTTTGACAGGATGATATTTCTCTACGAGTCTATCTATAATTTTTTTATGATCGAATTTACCTCAACGGTAGTCATTTTTACCCTCCGTCAATCTTTTAAATTCCGGTTCAATATAACGGATTTGTGCTGTGTGCCTGCCAAGTTTCGGAGTTAGAACACTCTGCCCATTTACATAGACGATATGTGGCGCCAAGGGTTCAAGTTCTCCAATGATAAACTTCTTATCTTCTTTAAAATCATCGTCGCTCCAGTTATCATCGTATTCTCTCCAGACAATGGCTATATCTTTTCCCTCTTTTTCACCAAGAACAAATAAGTATTTATTCCCCTTTTTTAAAGGGGTGTCTGCATTAGCAGACGGGGTATTTGATACCTCTCCCGCTTCGCGGGGACTCCTTTTATAAAAAGGAGAATTCTTAATCCAAGATTCAATCTGTGTTAAAACACTATCCAGCGATTTTTTTACATCTATATCCTTAAAATGTAATACTTCTAAACCTAATGACTTTAAAAGTTCATCTCTCTTTTCATCATATTCACCTTTGGAATCATGGCTTTCTCCATCAATCTCAATCACTAAATTTAGTTTTGGACAGTGAAAATCTACAATATAATCACCTATTATTTGTTGTCTGGTAAAGTCAAAGCCAAGCATTTGCCCTTTTTTCAATTTATTCCAAAGCAAAACTTCAGATAAGTTACCAGCTTTTCTTAGTTCTCTTGCTTTTTGTTTTAGATTTGGGTTATAGGGTAGTTTTAAATACCCCGTCTCTTCGGGACACCCCTTTATTGAAGGGGAATGAAATACCCCGTCAGACCTTCGGTCTGCCACCCCTTTTTCAAAAGGGGAATATCTTATTTTTATTTTCCTTACTTTCAATCCTAAAAGATAATTAAATGTCTCCGGTATATCTACCACTATCTCCTGGGGTTCACCAACCTCTTCAAGCTTGGAAGGGGTTTGGAAGGGGTCAGGTCTCAGCATTTGAGATTTCTCTTTAGGAGGACCTTGGTGGTCTAAAAAGAAGTATGCTCGAAAGGAGCAGAATGATCAAGAAATAGAGGGAGTCAGGTAAAGTCTAATGAGACTGAATTTGAGTGGCAAATTTAAGAATCATCTGTCCTAAGGCCTCTTTTGAATCAATCTGGCATATTTTCTTCAAAATAGCCTCTATTCCTTCCTGATGGCGCATCTGGCTTAATTTAGCTGCTTCTTTATCACCTTCCTGGTCAAAAAAAAGAGCGGCGGCGATTCCCCGAGCCAGATTCTCTGGTTTTACCTTTCCGTAATTCTCCGCCAGACGAGCTGCTCCTACCAGGCGATCCTGAGGGGCTAATTTCCGAAGAGGGTCCCGGCCCAGTCGGGCAATGGTATCTTGTAAATCTTTATTAGCTACTCTCTCCAGGAAATTCTCAGTATGAGAGGTTTGCTCTTCTGGGGGAAAACCGTACTTTTTTATCAGGCCCTGGGCACTTTCCTTTAGACCTGCTCTTACCTGCTCGCAGATCTCCTCATCTTCAACGGCCTGCCAGACAAACTGATATCCCTTAAGGTAACCGAGGTAAGATAGAAGTGCGTGGCAAGTGTTATCGGTAAAAAGCTTTCGGTTAGAATAGGCTATTAGATTATCCGAGAAGATCATTCCTTCTATATGGGGTAGCTCACCTTTAAATCCTTTTTTGTTCACCGGAAGTCTCTTGTAGTCTTCCGCTAATACTAAAGTGAGGTCTTCTCTGGCAAGCTCGGGAGGGACCAAAGGAACCATTCGAGTGACTACTGTTTCCACCAATCCCAGGTTAGTGTTGAGATATGGAAGATACCTCTCACCGATTTCTCTGTCCAGGTAGCCCTGGAAAATTTTGGCTGCTTGAGGAAGATTCTCGCAGATAATCAGGTCGATGGGTTCCCCAATTTCTTTTTTGGCTCGCTGTCTAATTCCGGCGGCCACCAGGGCAGCCACTGCCGGAAGATTCCGAGCTCCCACTGCGGTGGCCAGGAGACTGGCATCTTCGATTTCCCGGGCTACTCCATCCGTGTCCTGGGCTTTTACTGCTCGTACATTGGAGATGAGCAGCTCCCTAGCATTTTTTCCTACAATTCTCAATCGATAGCGGTTATCTTGATTAAGTTTATTTACCAGATCCTCTCGGGCTTCTACAAAAACAATCTCATATCCAGATTCACTGAAGAGTTGGCCCAAAAACCCTCTTCCAATACTTCCTGCTCCAAACTGGACCACTTTTTTTATCATTTATTTTCTTTCCTCCCCTTTCTCAATTTCTGACGATCAGAGCTATCTCTTCTTTCTTAAGATGTAGGAATTTATAAATTACCTTAGGGCGACTAAAGTCGCCCCTACCCGCGCAGTGAGTCCTTATTCTGTATTTCTATTGGGGTAATAGTTTAAATCTCATAAGGGTAGCCGCAACCTTCAGGTTGCGCTTGTTTTTCGCCGGCTAAAGCCTGCGGCTACCACTTTATCTTTGCCAAAAAAAGTCCTTATTCTGTATTTCTATTGGGTAGGGGAGGTTTTAACCTCCCATTCTCTTGGAACCCAGATGCATACTTAATACTATCACCGTACAGATTCTTTGTCCAGTTTTACAAAGAATCTTATGTCTATCTAAAGCTGAGATCTGATATTATATTTTCTGGACTCTTGTAATTTTAAGCTTAGAAGGAAACCTATAGAAATAAGTACGGCAGTTAAGGCAAATAGAGTAACAAAAGAAGTATATTGAATTATTACTCCACCAATTAAGGGGAATAGCGCAGTTGGTGCAACCAGAGTGCTACTTAAGCCTATGTAAGTTGGTCGTTTCTTACTGGGAGCAATTTCCAGTAAGTAATTGGTATTACCTACTCTGCCGCCATTTATGCAAAATCCAGCTAAAGCGAATACCAAAATAAACAGAGAAGGCCAATGTGAATTAGTTATTAAAAGAGCGACAATAGGGGTAAAAATACTTGTAATTAAACTTATTTGGATAACTCTTCTATTGCTAACATAGTCGGAAACATAGCCCCAGAGAAAGTTAGATAATAACCCACCCACCATTTGGGCTGAAATGAAAAGTCCCACCATACCAAGATTTACCTTAAGAATATCCTTAGCGTAAATAACATAAAAAGGTAAAGCTAAGCTGCCAGCTCCCCTCATAAATTGTACGAGAAGAAACCGTTGGTAATTCCTATCTTGTTTTAGAGTTATTATAGCCTTTTTCAGAAACTGCGTAAATCTAAGTGAATCCTTAGATACCTCTTCTATCGGTTCCTTTACCGATCCCAAAGCAAGGTAAGATAAACTTATAAATATGAAAGAAAGCAAAAATAAGTAGGCAAAGTTGCGGGGGAAAAGGATTGCTTGATTCCCTAAAATCTGCTGTACTACCAGTCCCGCTCCGATAGCCAGGACTCCCCCAAAAATTTGCCGATATCCAAAAAACCTTCCCCGCAGGGTGGGACGAATAGCTTTTCCCCATATATCCATAAAGGGCACACTGGCTACGCCCCCCATAAAGGTGAATAAGGTAAGAAGGGAAAAGGTGGAAAGGAAGAGAAAAAGAGATTGAGAACTATTCAAAAAGAAGGTGAGTCCCGCCAGCATACCCCAACACAGAGCTCGGGTGATGATAGCCTTTACTAATAGGGGCTTTTTGTGAGTCTTAGCCTCCAACTTATTAGCCACAAATAATTGTGGTAGAATACTACCCAGTCGAGAGAAGGAACCACTTCCTTCTACAGTAGAGGCAAAAAGTCCGATCAGTATCTTAGAATGAGTTAAACTGCTCATGAATATCGGAAGAACCGTGTTAGGATAATATAGACTAAAAGCAAGTATAAGGAATTATACCAGGATATGAAGAAGACAGTGGCTTTAATTATGGCGGG
>AQRW01000043.1 GCA_000402295.1 Candidatus Aerophobus profundus SCGC AAA252-L23 | reverse complement strand
AGAAATTGCCGGGAGAAAAAGATGAAAGGTAAAGTTTTAGTAACGGGGGGAGCCGGATTCATTGGCTCAGCCGTAGCCAAAGGATATTTGAAGACCGGTTGGGAGGTAGTTATAGTGGATAATCTTTCCACCGGCAAAAAAGAAAACCTACCGGACCAGGCAAAGTTTTATCAGATAGATATCCGGGATAAAAAACTCAAGGATGTTTTTAAGAAAGAGAAATTTGATCTGGTTAATCACCACGCCGCCCAAATAAATGTAAGGGAATCAGTAGGTCACCCCTCCTTCGATGCTCAAGTAAATATTCTGGGGACAATAAATTTACTCAAGATAGGTAATGAGTTTAAGACCAGGAATTTTATTTTTATCTCCTCGGGAGGAGCTATTTATGGAGAACCAGCCAAGTTACCAGTTGAGGAGAATAACCCCAAAAATCCTCTTTCACCTTACGCTATCAGTAAATACACCGCCGAGAGATATCTTTTCTTTTTTCACCAGGTTTACGGAATTAATTATCTTTGCTTGAGATATGGCAATGTTTATGGCCCAGGTCAAAATGCTCAGACCGAAGCAGGAGTGATTGCTATTTTCAGCCACCAGATGCTTCAGAAAAAAAGACCTACCATCTATGGCGATGGCAAACAATTGAGAGATTACGTCTGGGTGGGAGACGTAGTAAAAGCTAATCTTCTGGCTACCGCAAAAATGGAAAAGCTTAACCAAAATAAAGATAACCACCCCGATGACCTGGCTTACAATATAGCTACCGGCCGGGGCGTTTCTGTGAACACAGTCTATAATACTCTAGCTAGCCTGACGAAATTTGACCATCCTCCTCTTTATGCTTCCGCTATTAAGGGGGAAATCCGGAAAATATATCTAAAAATTGACCGAGCAAAAAGCGAACTAAGATGGATTCCCCAGACTACCCTGAGCGAGGGAATGAAAAAGACCGTAGAATACTTGAAATCCACCAGTCTTTAAATCTCCTCTCCCGCCCGGGCAAATAATTCCCTTTCCTTCCCCTCAATTGCTTTTTCCACTTTCTCCAATAACTCTTTATTTTCCTCCCGGAATAAATGTCTAAATCTTCCTTGCGACTTAAGCCAGTCCTGCGCAGGTTTCCTTTTCTTTCCCGGCTTATAAGTAACACGATATTTCCCATTTTCCACTTCATATAAAGGCCAAGCTCCGCTCAAAGTAGCCAATTTGGCTATTTCCATACTGAGTTCCGGCTTATACCGCCATCCCCGGGGACAAGGAGAGAGAACATTAATAAAAGTGGGGCCTTCTGTATTGAGAGCCTTCTCCACTTTTTTCATCAGATCATTATAAAAACCTGGGGAGGCTTGAGCGGCATAGGGAACTCCATGAGCCACCACAATTCGCGTAAGGTCCTTTCTTTCCTCTGTCTTACCCAAAGGAACGGCTCGGCCCGGTGGCGAAGTAGTGGTATGCGCTCCCATCGGACTGGCGCTGGAACGTTGAATTCCGGTGTTCATATAAGCCTGGTTATCGTAGCAAATATAGAGCATATTATGACGTCTTTCCAGCGCTCCAGAAAGAGACTGAATTCCTATATCATAGGTTCCTCCGTCTCCACCAAAAGCCACAAATTTTATATTTTTACTTACCTTTCCCAACTTCTTAAAATGTCGATAGGCTGTTTCCACACCTGAGAGAGTAGCCGCTACGTTCTCAAAGGCAGAATGAATCCAGGGAATCTTCCAGGCGGTGAAGGGATAAATAGAAGTAGCTACTTCCAGACAGCCGGTACAGGAAGCCGCTACTAGGGGATATTCTGTAGCTAATAAGACCTGCCTCACAATAACGGATGCCCCACACCCTGGACATAATCGATGACCTCGACTAAGACGTTCTTCTCTTGTAGATAATTCTTTAAGTGACGGCATTTTAATCTCCTCGTTATTCTCTAACACCCAGATAATTAACTAATTGAGAAACTTTACCTGATTGAGCTACTTTCGCTAAGTCGTTGTATACCTGTTTTATCTGATTTATTCCCGTGTCTCTTCCTCCCAGACCATAAATGTAGCTGATCACTAAAGGTTTCTTTTGTTCTGCAAAAAGGGCCGAACGTACTTCCAGAAAAATCGGACCGCCTATCGCTCCAAAAGAAGCTGAACGATCCATTACCGCCACGGCCTTGGCCTTACTTAACTTCTGGACAATCTCCTTCTGGGGAAAAGGACGAAAAGTTCTTATTTTCAAAAGGCCTGCCCGGACTCCTTCTTCCCTCAATTCATCTACAGTTGCCTTCACCGTTCCGGCCGTAGAGCCAGCAGCGATCACCACTAAATCAGCATCCTGCAGATGATAATCCTCTAATAAACCATAAAATCTTCCCGTCAGCTCTCCAAATTGCTTACCCACTTTTTTCACTGCCTCAGAAGCCTTCTCCATAGCTTCTACTTGCTGCCTTTTATGCTCAAAGTAATAATCGAAGAGATCCAACGGTCCATAGGTTACCGGATTATCCAGATCTAATAGAGGATAAGTACTTTTGAATTCTCCAATGAAATTCTTTACCACTTTATCGTCTAAAATGGCTACCCCCTCGGTCCCATGGGAAATAATAAATCCGTCGAAACAAACCATCACCGGCAGAAGTACATTCCTATCTTCGGCAATGGGCAAGGCTTGAATAAGATTATCATAAACCTCTTGACAATTTTCACTGTAAAGCTGAATCCAGCCAGAATCTCTAGCTCCCATTGAATCAGAGTGATCACAATGAATATTAATCGGTCCACTAAGAGCTCGATTAACTACCGGCATTACAATAGGTAGCCGATAGGAAGCAGCTATATAGAGAATCTCCCACATCAGAGCCAGACCATTAGCTGAAGTAGCGGTCATAGCCCGAGCACCAGCCGCTGCCGCTCCCACACAGGCACTCATAGCTGAATGTTCTGATTCCACTCTGATCATATCAGTAGAAACTCGTCCCTCAGCCACGAACTCGGAGAATTTTTGAACCGTCTCCGTCTGAGGTGTAATGGGATAAGCAGCTAAAACATCCGGGTTAATCTGACGCATAACTTCAGCAGCTACCTCATCTCCGGTAAAAGCCATTACTTTTTCCATTCTACGGCCTCCCCTCCCTGGTCCTTCCGAAACTTACTCTCTTCTTCCATAGTTATAGCCCCAAAAGGGCATTCCTGAGCACATATACCACATCCCTTACAGTGCTCATAGTAAAATCCTTTAACTTTTTTATCTTCAACTATCACACTCCCGTCAGGACAATAAATCCAGCAGAATAAGCACTGTTTGCATTTATCTTCATGCCATATGGGACGAAAAGTTCTCCACCCACCAGTCTCGTATTTTTGGGCATTACCCGCTTCCAGAATTAATCCCCCCCAGGGAATATCTTTCCAGCCTTTTAGCTTCATTGAGACTTGACCTCCTCATAAGCTTTCTTAATCGCTTTAATATTACCTTCTACAACTTGACTTCCGAACTTTTTTTCAAATTTTTTCTTGATACTATCCATAAGAGTATCCAGCTTGATGAGTTGAGTAGCCGCTACCAGGGCTCCCAGCATAGGCATATTGGGTAAATTGCGCTTCAAGATATCCAGAGAAATCCCGGTGGCATCTACAGTATAAACCTGGCTTTTTTTCCATCCAACTTTTTTCCCAATTTCTTCCGGACTCTCAGTTGTATTTACCAGAATAAACCCTTTGTCTAAAAGGCCAGCGGTTACATCAACCACATCTAATAAGCTATCATCAAGAACAACTACCGCCTCGGGTGAGGTCACCTGGCAATGTCTCCGGATAGGTTGAGTACTGATTCGAGTATAAGCTCTTATGGGAGCACCTTCTCTTTCCGGACCATATTCAGGAAAACCCTGAATATGTTTCCCCTCTTTGAGACCAGCCTCAGCCAGCATCAGGGCGGCTGTTTTTGCTCCCTGTCCAGCTCTCCCGTGCCAGCATATCTCAGTAATCTGGGCCATTTATCACTCCTTTTTAATTACCCGTAATAGTTTA
>AQRW01000042.1 GCA_000402295.1 Candidatus Aerophobus profundus SCGC AAA252-L23 | reverse complement strand
TGTTTGTAGACTACCTATAAGGGATTGAAACTCGACCAACTGGATAAATAGAGATTCCGGGGCAAACCTACCACCTATTCCGGAGGAAAGTTACCGCCCATTCCGGGTGAAACTTACCACTCATTCCGGGGCAAAGTTACCACTTTTTTGTAAAACACCGGAATGACTGGCGGTTACCATTCCAACCATTCATATTCCCTTCAAAAAAGGCTAAGATACTCCCGGATGATGAATAAGTAGAAAGGGGGTATCATTAAATGGCCAACCGGAGAGTGAGTATGAGAAAGATTAGAGAGCTAGCTCGCCTCTGTGAGGAGTGTGGGTTAAGCAACCGTCAGATAGCCAGAGCCCTGAAGATCTGCCATCCGGTAGTGGGACAGTATTTAGTGAATCTCAAAGCTTCAAGGCTCACCTATCAGGACATCAAGGCTATGAGTGATGATGAGGTAAGGGAGATTCTTGAAAAGGGAAGACAAAGGAAATCTGAGAGGTACGGCATCCTTTTCCAGCAGTTTGATTACTTGCTCAAGGAACTTAAAAAGCCCGGGGTTACCCTGGAGCTTTTATGGCAAGAATACAAGCAGAGGCACCCGGCAGGGTATGCCTACTCCCAGTTTTGTTATCATTTTCAAGTATGGCGAGGTTTATCTTCCCTGACGATGCATATTGAGCATAAAGCTGGAGAGACAATGTTTGTGGACTACACCGGGAAGAGACTTGCCATCACAGATGAGCTAACCGGGAAGGTAAGGGAAGTTGAGGTTCTGGTAGCCATCCTGGCTGCCAGTCAGCTCACCTATGTTGAAGCTACAGAGACTCAAAAGAAAGAAGATTGGGTAAGAGCTAATGAGAACGCTCTTCAGTATTTCGGAGGAGTTCCTCAGATAATTGTCCCTGACTGCCTAAAATCCGCAGTCACTAAGGCAAACAGGTATGAGCCGGATATTAATCCCCTATACGCTGATTTTGCCAGACATTATGGTACAGCCATTGTTCCGGCCCGCCCGGGGAGCCCTAAGGATAAAGCCCTGGCGGAAGGTGCCGTAAAAATCACCTACCGAAGAGTATTCGCTCCCTTAAGAAATGAGATATTCTATTCCCTTGAGGAGTTAAACCAGGCGGTGAGGGACAGGTTAGAGGAACATAACAATATGCCTTTTCAGCAGATGAAGATAAGCCGCCGGGAGCTATTCGAAAAAACAGAGAAGGAACTCCTCAAGGCCCTTCCCCCTCAAAGGTATGAATTAAAAAACTTTCTGCGTTTTAAGGTGCCCCCTAACTACCACATTGAGATAAGGGAAGATAATCACTACTACAGTGTTCCCTGGCAGTATAGAGGCAAACGGGTAACCGTCATCTACACCACCAGAACCGTGGAAGTTTATCACCACAATATGCGCCTTGCCTGGCACAAAAGAGAGAAGCAAGCTGGATACACCACCTTGAAGGAACACCTGCCCCCCAAGCATCGCTTCTACCTGGAGTGCACTCCAAAAGAAATGGTCAGTCAGGCCGAAGCAATTGGAGGTGAGGTAAAAGCTCTGGTGGAGGAAATACTGGACAATCACCGTTCCCCTCAGCAAGCCTTGAGAGTGTGTATGGGGATAATCAGCCTCTGCCGGCGATATGGTCCCGGGAGGCTCAACCAAGCCTCTAAGCGGGCTCTTGAGTTTAACTCTCATTCCTACAAAGTAGTGAGGAGGATACTGGAAAAAGGTTTAGATAGATTAAAGGAAGATCCTCTTTCCTCTTGGGCCCTTCCTTCTCATAAGAACATCCGAGGAAATGCCTATTTCAGTTAAAGTGTTGAGAGATGATATTACAACAAACATACGGGAAGGAGGATTCAGTATCAAAGGAGGACCATAAAAAGCTAAATAAATCAAAAAGGAAGCTATTGGTACTCTTCAAGAAAAGAAAAAGAGAATAATCGCCCCTCAAGTTCAATAACCTAAAGGTATGGTTTCTCTTCTTTATCAGGGTAAGAAGTGACATTATTCCCCTTGGCAAGAAGTAGGAGATCTGAGGGCAGTTATCAAGGTAGTTATCTCTGGCGGGCTATTGGCGGTAAGGTTAAGACAGGAAGGGTTGAGCAATCAGGAGGGCGGTAAGAACAGACACTAAAATCATGATCGCCTAGGAGCTGGAAGACCCTTATTAGGTTCTAAGGAGTGACCAGTGTTCTAACAGAAGGGACTGGGGCAAGGCCGGCCGGGAAGCCTGGCAAGGGACTTCAAGGCGACAGTTCTCGCCACGGCTAGGGAAGAGGAACAGGGGTAAGTCTTTGGGATGATTTGGGATAACCGCCGAAGGATAAAAACCGGGCCCGCAGTCGGATAAGGCGAGGTAGCCCCAAGGAAAGCAATACTGGCAGAACGAACAGGGAGGTGATGAGGCGATGGAAGCATAAATGTGGTAGGGTGAGGACCTCCTCACCCTTGCGGAAAAAGGTAAGAGAGATATCTTCCCCACTTTAGAAGACAGGGGCAAAACCTGAACCTTAAAGCGTAAGTCGAACTTGAGAGTAGATACTCGCGGCCTTAAAGAGACACTCTGAACTTGAGTATTGGCGAGAAGAATTCATGGCTAGATGGCCAGGTGAAAGGAGAGCTGAACTTCAACTCCTACTGGGGAGGAAGCCTTGAGGCAGGGAACTTTCAAGAGGAATGGCTACCTTCTTTAGCAGAGGCCTGCATCAAGACATGGGAAAGGTATTTTACTGCCAGGCGGGTTTTCTACTGGACCGGCTAATCTTAGAGCCCCGGGATTTAGGGAAGGCATCAACTTCATAAGAAAGAGTAGCTTGATTTACCAGGAAGACTTTGTATTTTGTCTTATCCTGCTCTCAAAAATGTCCCCAAGGGAAGAGGACAGGGAATCTGGTAGCCAAGACAAATTCTGTACAAAGTCCAAGGGATCAACTAAACTATAGAACTAGGAGGAGGAGATGAGATGAACAATAAGGCCACCATAACTAAAATGCAACAGATGAAACTCTATGGGATGCTCCGAGCTTTCAATAGCAGTCTGGAGTCAGGGATGATGAATAAGTGCACCCCTGATGAGTTTGTGGCCCACTTGATTGATGCTGAGTGGGATGACCGGCATAACCGGCGACTTACAAGATTGATTAAAGCAGCCAAGTTCCGCTATCAGGCGTCATTCGAAGAGATAGACTTCGAGGTGAGAAGAAACCTTGATAAGAACATGATACTTCGTCTCTCAGATTCGAGCTGGATTGAGAAGAGGAAAGATGTTATCATTACCGGTCCCACCGGGGTAGGCAAAAGCTTTATTGCCACTTCCCTGGGACATCAGGGGTGTCTCAACGGATTCAAAGTTCTGTACCTTAACTGCGGTAAACTTTTCCCCAAGCTCAAGTTAGCTAAGGCAGATGGAAGCTATATCAAGGAGATAAACCGGATCCAGAAACAAAATGTTATCGTTTTGGATGATTTTGGTCTGTATCCTTTTGATACTCAAGGTAGACTCTCCCTCTTAGAGATTATGGAGGATAGACACGGAAGAGGATCAACCGTGATTTCCTCTCAGTTTCCAGTAAAGAGCTGGCATGAGATCATTGGGGAGGCAACCATCGCTGATGCTATTTGTGACCGGCTGGTACACAGTGCCTTTCGCATTGAGCTTAAAGGAGAGTCGGTGAGAAAGAAACATACAAAATAATTTGACACAAAGTTACCACTTTTGCTAAGATAACCAGAGGGGAATGTGAAAGGTGAATGAGTGGTAAGTTTAAACCGGAACAGGTGGTAAGTTTCACCGGAATATGCAATAAAGGTGAAATCCCGTGGAGGAAGTTTGTAGACTACCTATAAGGGATTGAAACAATTTTCAACC
>AQRW01000041.1 GCA_000402295.1 Candidatus Aerophobus profundus SCGC AAA252-L23 | reverse complement strand
TGGTTTTAAACAGGCTTTGCAATCTCATGAGATAGAGTGGTAGCCGCAGGCTTTAGCCGGCGAAAAACAAGCGCAACCTGAAGGTTGCGGCTACCTTTATGAGACATAAACCATTAGAAAAAATTTGCAGTTACCTCCAGGCGGATAACTCTTGAGAACATTAACGTCACCGGAGGGTAAATAATTACTAAACAGAGTTTATTAAGGATCTCCCGTCCGGGTAGGGGAGACTTTAGTCTCCCAGTATTTATCTTTTAACGGAATTTTGTATGCAGCAAAACTATCCTTCAAAGACTCAGGGTTTTACCATAGTTGAAGTAGTAGTTGCTGTGGCAATTATAAGTATTACCATAATTGGGGGAGTGATGGGTTTCTCCAATGTGTTAGCCCTCCTGGGAGAAGTGAGAGAGACTTCTACGGCGGACCGCCTGGCTCAGGAGGCTATGGAAGAGGTAAGGGCAGGCATAGTCCCGGTGGATGACCCAACAGATCGTTATACGACAGACCTCTCCTTCCAGAGTACCGGTCTGTCAGAACTCACCCAGGTGACCGTCACGGTAACCTGGAAATCTCAGACGGGAAATAATCGGTCACGAAGCCTGGTTACCTATTTTACTGAATCTTACTAAAAATGGGATCAACAAGGAATAGGCTTAGGTTGCGCCAGCAACCGACGGGATTCAGCGTCATCGAGCTGCTCATTGCTACAGCTATTGGTCTAATTGTGCTCAGCATGGTCAGCATAATTTACTTCAGCAGTAACCGAAGCTACACTTCCGGCCAAACCAAGCTTCAGTCAGAGGCAAACTTAAGACTGGCCATGGATTACATTACCCGAGATATGAGAGCTGCCCAGAGTTTATCACCCGATACAGTTACCCTGACAATTCCAACTGATACAGTGACAATAACTATTCCCTTGGGAAGTGGTTCTGAGGATACTATTGACTACGATTTTAGCGATAACCGACTTAGAAGGAATCAAAAACCCATTGCTTCAGTCTCCATGCATCTCGCCAGATCAAGTACCACCGCCAACACGGTGACCGTAAGCTTGCACTCTACGACCGGAGACACCACCCGAGCGTTGACCACCGCCGTACATATGCGCAATTTCCCGTGAGGTGAGGAGAGAAATGAAGAATAACCAAGGTTCAATCATTGTACTGAGCTTAGTAATTACCTCAGCGGTCCTAATTCTTTTGGCAGCTTTTCTGGGCACCGTGCTGGCCGAACGAAAAAATGTTGAACGTTCCTTTGAGTCAACCCAGGCGCTCCATCTGGCTGAGGCAGGAGTGGCCAGAGCAGTTTGGGAATTCACTAAGGTTACTGAGGCCGCCAGCCGTTTTTCTGGTTGGACGGAAAGTGGAGACTCCACAACAATCACTCTGGAACAAGCCGAACTTGACAACCTCGGGCAGTGTACGACCACCGTATCGGGTCCCTCAGCAGATAATCCTGTAATCTTGTCCACTGCCGCGGCAGGCTCCTACCAAATAGAGAAAACCATTAGGTTAGAGGTAACCAAGAGTGAATTTTTGGCCGCGCCTTATGAATATGCCTTGTACGCAGAATCAAGATACGAGACTCCCTGGGCTTATGAGCTCAGAGGCAACGACGACCTGCACTGGTCCGGAGGCAAACAGTTGGGAGGTCAGGATATTGTGGACGGTGACATATACATTCAAAGCTATGTGGGTCTCTATGAGCACTCGGAGGTGAATCCACCTGATCCCAATAACTACAGTCTGCAGGGAGACGTAGAATCCACCTTTCCGCCCGGCTCCATCTATCAAGAATCTACGGCTACAGTGGCCGGAAGCAAAACTGCGCCGGCGTCCGCAGTAATCGCTCCTAATCTGATAGATACATATTATGCCTGGGATCCCGCCTCAGGAGCCAGCGGAGAGTACGATCTTTCCGCCCCCAAAGCATCAGTGATCTCTTACGATGTGGCCCAGGAATTCGCTGACGAGGGAACTGATTGGTACGGGTGGATCCCCACTGCTGGTCACCCTCTACACAACTCAGTAAGAATGGACCCTCTGAACGGGTCCTATCCCTACGAACGCACCGCCGAATGTGCCTCAACTACTGGCCACGATTATTTTTTCGAAACCCATGACTTTTCAACGGTTGGTGCACCCCTGCCGGGTGACGCAAGTTACCCCCTCACTAATCCTAGTGAACGGGTAGCCAGCGATGTAGCTGGATATGGGATCCGCCTTGAACTGGGAGGGGGTAAGGTCTATTTTGTGGATGGTGATGTCTGGTTTCAAGCTCATCCCTCCTATACCATTACCATAAAAGGAAAAGCCACTATAGTGGCCACCGGGGATATTCATATCAGCGACAATATCATCTACGAAGATAGTGAGAGTATGCTGGGTCTGGTAGCTCTGGGAAAATGGGCTTATGAGGGAGAGGGGGCAGCTCGGCAGTTAGCCCTGCAAAGTGGGGGTAATATTTGGTTCGGAGATCCCGCATTTGGCACACTCTACCGGGCTGAGACTTTAATGCTGGCGGCCAATGATTTTTACTACTCTACCGATTCCACAACTGGTGGTGTGGAACAGCCGGACACGGGATTTGACGTATACGGTAATCTGTGTGCTCTGAACCAGATTAATATCGCTAAAGATTGGTTTGACGACGGGCATTGGGAAGAATACTGGCGTTGGAGTTGGTGGACAGGATGGTATAAGGACACGCGTTGGGTGTCAGATTGGCAACCGGCTCAATTTGATCCCATTGTTGGGGGAGTCTTTGATCCAGAGAATGGTCAGTGGAAGAAACTTGACACCGAGGAGATCCTCACCCAGGACCAAATAAATACTCTGCGTCATTACCGAATGGGAGTCGGTTATGATGACCGTATTCGCGATCTTTCGCTTCAGCCCCCGGGTCTTCCCCTGGGCGGAGGACACATATCTGCCGGCTTCAGTATCAACCGCTGGTCAGAATCTTAGGCCCGAATCAAGTCATACAGTCATTGGGTTATTGAGTCCTGCGTCACAGAATCTTACCTTAAGATAGATTCTCTATCTTGTTTTAGAATGTTATCAAATGTGAAAGAAAAGGTAGTGAAAGCAAAGGGGTCAGGTCTCAACATTTGACATTAAGAATCAAGAAATAGTTTGGATTTCCTAAAGGTAGCCGCAACCTTTAGGTTGCGCTTGTTTTCGCAGGCTGAAGCCTGCGCCTACCGGATCATCACAGAGAGGCTGAAACCTGCCGGCCTACAAAAAAGCAAAAAAGGGGTCAGGTCTCAACATTTGACCTTTCTCTTATTCTTTGAATCCTCTCTTCTATAGTAATGCCCGTGGCAATGCAGCCAGGCAAGTCGGGACAATACGCCGAGTAATTGCTCTCTATCTTTTCAATAATAATGGTGTATTCAAGCATTCTACTCTACTGCTGTGAAAATGAAAGCCTTGACAACACATCATTTATGTTGTATAGTAAATAACACTGATGTATGAGGTAATATTTTATACAACCGAACAAGGTGAATCACCCATTGATGTGTTTCTCGATAGCTTGCAAAAAAGACCACGAGCAAAAATCGAGGCTTTCATTGACCTTCTTTCAGAATACGGACATATTTTGAGACGACCGTATATTGATAACCTCGGTGACGATTTATGGGAACTGAGAGTATCATTTTCCTCAATCCAATTCCGATTGATCTATTTCTACTATCAGCAAGAATACATCATAATACTTCATGGCTTCGTCAAGACATCCCGCAAGATTCCAGGTAAAGACATAAGAACATCCAAACTTCGCATGTCAGACTGGCTAAAACGTCGGGGAGGGGAACAAAATTGAAACGAGAAAAGGTAAGATATTTCCGAGATAGATTGAAGGAGGATTTTCAAGATCCAAAGTTTAGGAAGTATTATGTAGAGGAGAGAAACAAATTG
>AQRW01000040.1 GCA_000402295.1 Candidatus Aerophobus profundus SCGC AAA252-L23 | reverse complement strand
GGTAGCCGCAGGCTTTAGCCTGCGTGTCTTGTCTTGCGCAGTTTAAAAGCTGCGGCTACCCTGGGATAGCTGGCTTCTTAAATAAGAAAAGCCGTGCAGATTTCTCTGCACGGCTTTGATTCTATTAGCCTGTAATAGCTTTTTTTACGGTCCACCTCTTCCTAAATCACCGGTAGTAGCAGTAGTGGTAGCAGCCCACTCATTGGTGCCATAGGGGTCGTTGCCTGCTGTAGTTTTCACCGGCTCGTCTCCTCCAATGTTACCGCCCACCCGGTACCCTGCTGTCCAATCAGTGAGATCTGCAGCGACTATGTCCTCGTCGTTATCCGGTCCATTGGAAAGCAGTAGCCAACAGGTATCACTGGATACACTGTATCCGTAGCTCTTGGCTGCAATGGCCTTAGCTTGGGTGCTCGCTGCGGAACGGGCTTCTGTACTATTAAAAGGATCACCCGGTATGCTGGAGACATAACCACTAATGGCGTTTATCACCTTCGAGGGATCAGTAGGATAGGTAGCCGTGTCCAGATAAGCCATTTCCAGTCCGTTAGCCACGTTGCGCATGTCAGCGAAAGATCGGGATACCTTGGCTTTTGTTCGTGCCGACAGAAAGTTGGGGATGGCGATACCGGCCAAAACCCCGATAATGGCCACTACGATCAAGAGCTCAATCAAGGTAAATCCTTTTCTCCTGCGTAGAAACATCTTCTTTATCATTGTTTTTCACCTCCTCCTTTTTTTAGTTTTTATAGAAAACCCCGTTCTTTTGGAAGGACGGGGTTGACTTCGAAAACACAAGAACTTCGGTAAGCCATCTACCACCTCTCTGGCGGTATGTGCTTTTGCGTCCTGCTCTTCTGGGCAGGTTGCCTTTTCGGTCCCCACCGGAAACTATTTACTTTGCTTATATCAAAAAAGCATCTATTGTTAGCAGAAAAAAAGCAAACGTCAACCCCTACCGGAACAAAAAAACACCTAAAAATCGCACTGGTTCCAGGATTAAGCGTTTGCGAGGTGAAGAACAACCTGGTAGGCGCAGGTCTTGGTCCCTGATTATGACTTGGTAGTCGCAGGCTTTAGCCTGCGTTTATTTTCGCAGCTTAAAGCCTGCGACTACCCTGACCCTTTGCGCAAGTTAAAACTTGCGGCTACCAGGACCCCTTTACGCAACCTAAAACTTGCGCCTACCCCAACCTCTTTGCGCAGCTTAAAAGCTGCGGCTACCCGAAGAGGAGAATGCCAGCTTACATATACTTAAACATTTCGAAATAAGGCAGGTACATAGCTATGACTACTATCCCCACGGTAGCTCCCAGGAAGGCAATTAAAAGAGGCTCGATGAGGCTGGCCAGTGAATCTACCATTGTTTGTACTTCCTGATCATAAAAATCAGCGACGCGGTTAAGCATCTCGTCCAGAGATCCCGTTTCCTCCCCCACAGAAATCATGCTGGTAGCCATAGGTGGGAAAACGGGACATTTTTTGAGAGGCCCGGAAATAGTTTCTCCTTCTTTTAAGGATTCCCTGGCCTCAACGGTAGCCCGGCGAACAACCTCACTACCAGAGGCTTTTCCGGTCATCTCCAGGGCATCCAGAATGGGGACTCCGCTGTTAGAAAGGGTAGCTAATGTTCGGGCAAATCGGGAAAGGGCAATTTTGTGAAATAGTTTGCCCAGAACGGGGATTTTCATCTTCAAAGAATCAAGTAGATAACTTCCCTGACCGGATCTCTTGAAAAAAAATAAAGACCAGCTACTCCTATCAGGATAAAGATGAGTACGTAGAATCTTGTTTTTAGTAAATCAGAGATATCCAACATAAACTGGGTCAGAGCTGGAAGGTGCCCTCCCAGAGATTCTTCAAACATCACCTTCATTTGGGGAAGAACAAAAAAGAAAAGAGCGCCAGTAATTCCTCCCGCCATAAGGAGCACAAATAAAGGATAACGCATAGCCGCCTTAACCTTCCCCCTTACATCTTCCGAATACTCTAAATAACTGGCCAGACGGTTAAGAGTTATGTCCAGAACTCCTCCCATTTCTCCCGCCTTGACCATATTTACTATTAAAGGTGGAAATCTACGAGGATGCTTGCTGAAAGCCTCGGATAATGAAGAACCTGCGCTAATGTCGTCTTTTATTTGTGTTAGAGTCTCTTTGAGAGCTTGATTTTCTGTCTGGTTGATAAGAATAATCAGAGCCTGAATGATGGGAAGACCGGCATTTATGAGGGTAGAGAACTGTCGAAAAAGGATAATAATATCCCGAGCCTTAATCCAACTAAACAAAGATGTTTTTTTGCCCGTCCTTTTTCGATTTAGATTAAATCTTGCTGTCTTTTCTTTTAAGGAAATAACGGATAACCCCTGAGGTCTAAGCTGGCTAAAAGCGGCTCTTCCACTCTCAGCTTCTATCTTACCACGAACTTTCCTACCGCTTCGATCCCGGGCCAGGTAAGTATAAGCAGCCATTTTCTCACCCAAAAACTAAATTCTTCCAGTTATTCTGGCCATTTCTTCAACGGTGCTTTCTCCTTTAAGAACTTTGGCTAAAGCATTATGTCTTAAAGGCACCATTCCATTTTCTATGGCCACCTTTTCTATTTCTGTCTCGGGGGCTCTTCGAATAATCATATCTCTTATCTCATCGTTTACTTCCAGAGCCTCCATTACGGCCATTCTTCCTCGGTAACCGGTATTATTACAGTGCTCACATCCTCGGGGTTTGTAAAGGACTATTTTTTTAGGGTCCTTTCCGTTAATCCCCAGTTGTTCCACAAGTTCAGGAAGTGGGCGATAAGGCTGGGAACAGTTTTTGCACACTTTTCGCATTAGTCTCTGAGCTCCCGCAAAAATAAGACAACCAGCAATTAAAAAAGGTTCTACTCCCATATTTACCAGTCGAGTAATAGCTCCCACAGCATTGTTGGTGTGAAGAGTGGTAAATAGGAGGTGGCCGGTGAGAGCAGCTTTTATTCCAATGTCGGCTGTTTCCAAATCTCTCATTTCCCCTAACATAATTATGTCGGGGTCCTGACGAAGAAAAGCTCGCAGAGCCGCAGAAAAATTCAGCCCAATTTCTTCGTGAGCCTGAACCTGATTTACCCCTTCTACTTCGTATTCTACCGGATCTTCTATAGTGAGAATATTTTTGTCTGGGGTGTTAATAGCCCGGATAGCCGCATGAAGAGAGGTTGATTTTCCACAACTGGTAGGTCCGGTAAGGACAATCATCCCATAAGGCTGGCTAATGGCTCTCCGGTACTTTTCCAGAACATCACCCTCCAGGCCAAGCTTTTCAATGGTTAATCCGGATACCTGGGCTTTGTCCAGGAGACGAAGAACTATTTTTTCTCCGAATCTAGTGGGGATAGCGGATACTCGAAAGTCTATATCTCTCCCGTAGGCCTTAACCCGGAATCTACCATCCTGAGGTAGACGTCGCTCAGCAATATCCATCTCAGAGAGAATTTTCACCCGTGAGATGATGGCGTTCTGAGCCTTTTTCGGTATAGAAGTAACTGGAGAGAGTATTCCGTCTACTCGGTAGCGAACCTGAAGTTTTTTCTCGAAGGGCTCGAGGTGAATATCACTGGCTCTTTCCCGGATAGCTTGAGAAAGGATCATATTTACCATTCTGATGGTGGGAGCTTCTTCAGCTTGGCGGAGAAGATTATCCAGGTTGACTGACTCTTCGTTGTCTACAACCTCTACCTCTCCTCCAGTAGACTTTTCGATTAATTCATCCAGATTCTGAGTAGCCATTTCTGAATAGTATTGCTCGATAACCTGGCTAATCTCACTGGGCCGACAAACAATGGTTTGAATATTATAGCTGGTCCTTGCTTTCAAATTATCAATAAGCAGGACATTCAAAGGGTCGGCGGTGGCAACGGTTAAGGTGTTACCT
>AQRW01000039.1 GCA_000402295.1 Candidatus Aerophobus profundus SCGC AAA252-L23 | reverse complement strand
AATATATGGTCTGGCGGGGCTTAAGTTTTTGTTTGGATACCTGAGGCACTCCCACAGGCCCAGTCTGGATCCCTGGTCTGCCAAGATAATATTAACGGCCTGGCTCCTGATTCCTTTTGCCGTAGTCTTCCTCATCTCCTTGACAGCTATCCCAGTACTCAACAACCGATATCTAATAATTGTGCTTCCTCCTGCTTATCTTCTCCTGGGCCGTTCTATCACTTATCTCGTCCCGCGGAAAAAGAAAATCCTCTGGGTTGTTCTTCCCTTAATTGTCTTGGTGGTTTTCTTAGGAGATCTATTTTTTGTCCGCAAGTACTACACAATGCCGCAGAAGGAGCAGTTCCGAGAGGCAGTTAATTACATAATAAACAACAGCCATCTTTATCCCAACAGTTTGGTGATTGGACGTGCCTGGAGTCTTGATTATTTTGACTACTACTTTGAGCGAGCGAAGTCGCAGATACGCGTTGATCTTGAAGGAGGTTTAAGTGCGGATATTCCCGGAGTCAAGAAGGCAGTTGCCTCACAAAATCCATCTTATATCTGGTTTGTCTACGGACACAGATGGCCACAGGAGGAATTCATGGCCTATCTAACAGGCAACTTCGAAATGCTGAACAAGAAGATCTTCAAGCGCACGGGAGTCTATCTGTATAGCAATAAATCGGGGAGTTTAGGTAAGCTGAAATAGACCCTTGGCGGAGTGACTACTATCTCTTATCCGAGGAATAAGCCTGGGAGCGAGGTTGTCCTTGTAGAGCTTTTATCTTTTCCTCTATCTCTGGTTTTCTGGCGGTCTCGAAATTATTTTTCATGATGAAGGTCATTGCTTCCAGATAATAATCAATGGCTCTTTGAGTATTCTTTTCCTTTTCTGCTTTCTCCAAAAGCTCATCTAATTGAGATGTCTGGTGAAATCTCTCAATTTCCAATTCCAGTCTCTCCTTCAAGGTCTTGTTGGGAGAACTTTTCAAACGTCTGATAAAATTCATCACTTCTTCCTGGTAAAACTGGGCTCTCAAACTCAATTTATTTCTGGGTTTTTCTTCTCTCTGTTTTCGGGTGAGGTAAGAGATAATTATCACCATTACCACAACAATCAATCCTATTTGAACAAAAGCAAACATATTTTCACCTCTCTAATTTTCTCCCTTATTAGGTTTTCTTTCCAAAAGAACTTGTTTTCGGGACTCTCGGGCCGCCGATTCCATAAAGCTCTTATAATTCTTATAATAATCTATTCCTATCCTGGTTATTCCACGTTTAGAGAGAGAATGATAAAGGATAACTCCCTCTTTGACTTGGTAGCTACATTGGAAAATAAGTCCCGGTATTTCTAGAGTAACATTCTCCGGGATATATTTTAGCTGAAACTCTTCAGGAATCAAGATTTTCGCCTCGTCGGTAATCAGAGAAGTAGTGGAGAATACCAGAGGATAAATTCTGGACTCTTTTCCGCAGGCCCCGGTTTCTCTTTCTACCCCGGGAATGGTAAACATCCAGACATCGCCGGCTTTTTTCAAGTATTCGGGAGCCTCATAAGTTACCCAGAGGCTTACCGGAAGATCGAAATTGTCCAGATTGCTAAAATGAAATTCTTTGAGTCGTCCCCCCGGGGCCAGGGAATTAACCCAGTTTTCCACAATCTGTTGGCGCTGGGCTGGTTTAAGATACTTAAAACTGCGTAGCTCCATATTGGGAGTTCCCCAAGTGTCAAGTTTCAACTGTACTTCAATGTTGCCCTGGGGGAGCACGTGAATAAGCATGGTGGATTTCGTTTCATTTTCCTGAGGAGACTTGAGAGGAGCTCGCAGGAACCTGGCTTCATCTTCAAAGAAAACCAGGGCCAATTTCTCTTGGTCCGCTCCCGGTAAATTTCTCCAGGAGGCTGTTTCGGCGGTTGGGTCCATCCAGATGAGTTTCTCCCCAATTCGAGTCACGGCGATGACGTGGTTAAACTGGGACATAGGAATCTCTCTTTCCAGTTTACCTACTCCCCGGGTACCTATGAGGGTGTAGTAAGCTGGAATTCCAGCAACTCTATACATGGCTATCAGAAGAGTGACTTTATCCTTGCAGTCTCCGTATTTATTGTCGAAAATCTCCTGGGCTGAATGGGGTCTGTATCCAGCTATGCCAAACTCCAGACCGACATATCGGATATTCTTTACTACCCAGTGATAAATTACTTTGGCCTTTTCTTCCTCAGTTTTTGCCTCTCTGGTAATTTTTTCTACCTGCTGGATTATGGAGGAGGTTGGTTCAGTTTGATCCTTACTTAAATTCCTCCACCAGAGGGAGAAATCTTCCCAGTCCTGGAAGGAAGAAATCATGATAAAAGGAGAAACATCAGCCCACGGAGGCATGTCCGGCTCAGGAATTATCTCGCAAAGATTATCTAATTGCCAGGTATAGGTGACAAATTCCTCCTTAAAGTCAATCTGGGGCTGAATATCTTTTAGCCTGACATAATGAATATTGATTTTTCGGCTCCGCGGGAGGGTTAAACTGAGCCGATCCCGCAGGTAAGGCTCGAAACCCTGAATACCAAAGTAAATCTGAAAATCATCCTCATTAAGCAACTTACTGGTAATGATGGTAGCCTGATATTCAATAATAGAGTTCTCTATCACTTCTGGCATAGAGACGATTTTTGTCTTGGCGTTGCTGTAAAGAGGGAAACCAGCCCATTGATCTACATCTCGGATGTCTTTTTTGTCCACCTTTATCAATTTTCCATCCGGTTTAAGGGTACGAGCATAATCCACCTTGGCATTTTCATAAGTGGAGTCATAATTAATATGAATTTCTCCATATTTTTCTCTTCCTCGGACATTGAGAATTTTGATAATTTTGTGAATTTGGGTTTCCATGGTGTTGTCCGGTCTAATCAGGTAATCAACCTGATTGAGGAGGATGATAGCCCCTGCCTCTGGATATTCCTGGGCTGAAGGAGCAGAAGAGATTATTTCTCGCACCTTTGAATCAGGGATATCTTTTAGGGTGAGTCCAATTCTTCCTTGTTTCAGAAGAGCGATTTGTTCCTCTGCCCGCCGAGAAGTCTCGGAGGAAGCATGAAGGTCAATGATTTTATGATAAGACTTGAGAGCCTCCTCATAAAGTTGTTTCTCTTCGTAGATCTGAGCCAAAGTGAAAAGGATTTCTGTATCTTGGGGATTAAGATAACTGGCTTTTTCCAGTTTTTCCAGAGCTACGGTTAATTCTCCCATCTTGAAATGAGCTTGTCCAAGAAGCTTGAAAAGTCTGAAGTCATCGGGATTTTCTTTGATTAAGGATTTAAGGAGGTTAATTGCGTCGTTGTATTCTTCTTTATCAATGAGGATTCTTGCCAGTTCTGTTTTAGCCTGAGGAAAGGTACTTTCATCACTTGACGCTCTCTGATATTCCTCAAAAGCAAGATCCTGGAAGTGATCTGACTTTATCTGATATACCTGACCCAGAAGAAAGTGAGCTTCTCCACAGTCGGGTTGAAGGACTAAGATTTCTTCAAGTTCTTGTTGAGCTTGCTCATATTCTCCCTGGGTAATTAGAACTTTTACCCAGGAAAGTTCAGTATTCTGAGATAAAGTAGCTGGTGATAAAATGAAAAGAAAGAAGAGGATAAAAAGTATAAAGCCTTTTTTCTTGATCATGGTCGGTTTTGTCTCTGCATTCCTCCAATGGTTGATATTATAGGATTTTTCCGGTAAGTCAAGCCGGCGCTCGGCACATTCTCCTTTACTCCTGGG
>AQRW01000038.1 GCA_000402295.1 Candidatus Aerophobus profundus SCGC AAA252-L23 | reverse complement strand
AGACCCGGATGATCCTGATATGCTTTATTCCACAAACCTCCATGCCATAGCCAAGAAACATGGTTGGTGGAAGCCGGAAGACGGTAAGCTGGACTGGCTGAGAACCGTAAGTCAGGGAGAATACAGTCATCCTTATTATTCCCTGCGTCGGGTATGGCGTCTACAGGCACGAATTGCCCCCTCGCAGGCAAAGCCACCCTGGGTAAAGAACGGGTTCACCAAAGAATACCCCTTTTCCATCAAGCCGGATAAAAAACTCAGCCTGCGCGATGTTATGAGCCTATACCGTGATCACTATCAGGGAACAGAATTTGATCAATCCAAAGGAGTTACTGCTGGACCGTTCGGATGCCCATATCGCTATCCTGGACCTATGGATGCAGGCGGTGACACCGGTGATCCGAACACCAAATTAGAAGGGGCCTGGGAGCGAACAATATCCATCTTTCGCTGTGGTTACAGTTATGTCTGTCAGACACGCAGTTGGTTGCCGGACCCGATCGGAGGCATTGTGTGGTTTGGCCCGGATGAACCGATGAGTACCTGCTATGTCCCCTTCTATATAGGCGTAACCAGTATCGCTGCACCCTATTACACCTGCGATACGGCAACATTCAGCCAAAATAGCGCCTGGTGGGCCTTCAACTTTGTGGCTAATTGGGCCGGGGTGAAGTACAGTTACATGATCAAAGATATTCAGCAGAAACAGAACCAAATCGAACAAGCTGAAATTGACGAAATAGCAAAGCTGGATGAGGAGGCACTGGCTCTGCATAAACAAGATCCTGAAAAAGCACGCCAGTTGCTCACTACATACTGCAAAACGCAAGCCAATCAAGTGGTAGGCGACTGGTGGGATTTCGCCTGGTATCTGGTAGCCCGTTATGACGACGGCTATGTCAGCTCACCGGGCAACATGGTAGAGGAAGTCGGTTATCCCAAAGAATGGTATGAAAAGTCGGCCTGGCCGAACGGCCCGAAAAGCTATCAAAAGCCAAAAACCATACCACCGGGAAGCTAGACCTGTAAAGCTTAGTACAACCCTTTCTGGGGAATAGAGTACCTCACTCCACCCTTTGGCGTTTCCATATCTCCAAGATACCGGGGAATAACGTGACAGTGAAAATGCATGATGGATTGTCCTGCGGCCACACCACAGTTCATACCAATATTATATCCGTCCGGAGAATGCTCTGTTTCTATGATACCTTTCACAGTATCAATTACTCGCACCAGTTCTTCTTTTTCTTCTATTGATAACTCGAAAAAGGTTTCCTTCACGACCTTGGAGATAATTAGACAGTGTCCTGGGGAGACCGGAAATCTATCCTTTACCACAAAGAATCGCTTGGACTCATGGATTATTTGCCCGGGACTAATTCCAAGAAAATCCTTCACTTATTTTCCACCATTATTCAGTACTGTAATTAACCTACCAGAGAAAGGAATGGTTCTGTGGATTATAGGACGGCAAAGTCGCGAGTAGAGTTTCTGCTAATGAAGAGTGAAGCAAAAATCTTTCTTCAAAGCTCATGGAACATGGGCTACATGTCTATAGCAATTTGGTCTGCCTGAGGAATCTCAATTATAACGCAATCATTGGTATAGGTGCGCTCAGGAAGCACAATCAAAACGTTCACAGGGCTGTCATTGATGGCAAATGGGGCATAATGCCATACACCTGGACGAAGAACAACCATTGTTCCCTTCGGTACACGAAAAACTTTAATCTTGTCCAAGGGCACACCGGTATTCGGTGGTGTAGCCGGAGCAACATAAATAAGGACATCATTGTCCAAGGGCAGGATACCTTCACCCGTATAATTGTGATATTCCGTATTGTCGATTACCAGATCTCTCTTGGTCGCTCGGCAAACTGAAAAAGAAAGATCTGTGGTACCTCCAAGGCTTTGTTGAAGCATGTCTCGGAAGAACTCGATGGGTGGTGAGCCGAGTCTTTCTGTATTCGGATCAATGAGTTTTGCATAGGATCCAAACGGCAGGAACTTCTCGGCACTTAATTCTTCCATTGCTACTGATCTCATTGGACTTATCCTCCTTTGACTACTAATTTATTTATTACCTAGAACCCTGATACCGTACTGTAATTGAATCACCATCAAGCCATTATTGCTGAATATTGATTTTTATGTTTATTCTATGGACGGCAATATTATATGATGAAGAGACAGTTTTGTCAAACACGGTCAATCTCCGGATCGTAAATCAGCGACCGGTTCCGGTGAGATGGTCAGAGATCGGAAAAACACCTGACAACCGGGAGTAAAGGGCGCTTGAGCATGAATACCAACCATTACTTTCCTAGGAATCTCCAGGACGAAGGTCCGGACAAACCGCCATTTTATACCGTCCAGGCTGTAATGCATCCCGAACACATTGCCTTTCCGAGTCAGCCGGAGATAACACTCGGGGAACGTTAATAGCTCACTATTGCTGTCATCAGACCATGGGTTTGTCACCACCGAAACCAACGATACTTCACCAATCGGACTACGCTCCAGGCAAAGCTTGGCCCACTGTCTATCAGTTACATGCACAGTTAGAGCGGCGGCGTCCCCAAAGTCGACAAGCTCAGCTCTTACCTGAGTTGTTGCAGTGAAATCCCCGGATGTTTCCTTATAGAGAAGACAGCAGTTGTCCTTTGCCGGTCCATCGTACGGCCGGAAGAAATCACTCGGCGCTCGAGGCACTATGCTCAACCCCGCCTCGTCAAATACCCATTCCGGCGGCTCATTAAGCCACATTAGGTCGTTTACCAGCGACCTGCCGCTACAGCCAACGAAAAGATTCATCTCTCTGCCCTCCTTACGTACTTGCCCAACATTGATTTTCATATTTATTCTATGAACTGAAGTATTATAGAACCCCAGAAACAAGTTTGTCAAGGTTTTGGACGTTGCTAAACCTTCACCAATAGACTCTCGCATACCTTTACCCTATTCGCCGATCAAACCTTGGCAAAAGTCTACAAGAGCTATAACGTTCTCGATAGGTGCCTCCGTAGGTATGGAACCTGCCGGGCCAAGTATGTACTTCCCTCCTTCTCCCAACAGTTGAAGTCGTTCTTTCGCTTCTTTCACAACTTCTTCCGGAGTTCCCCTGGGAATAGTGCTCTGGCAGCCCAGGCCGCCGAACAACACGATGTCTTTCCCGTACTCCTTTTTAATGAAAGCCAAATCCATAACCTCTGGTTGAAGACAATCCGATACATCAACTCCCAATTCAATGAGTTCGGGGAATAACTCGGTTATATTGCCATCACTGTGGGACATCACCGCGCAGCCCCTTTTTTTGGCTGCCCCATACATCTCCTTCAGTCGTGGTTTTAAGAATCTCCTCCAGTGTTTGATACTCATAAACAAGCCTTGTTGTCCCGCCCAATCTTCCAAGAATCGCACTCCGTCAAGGTAGGGTGGTATCTGCTCAATTACCCCCAAGTTGAATTCTAATGCCAGGTCCAACACCTTATCTGCAAAATTGGAATCCTCGAGGGCCATGGCCTGCAATAGATTTTGTATCCCGGTCACATGCCAGGCAGTATCCAGAAGTCCGACCATCAGTAACACGTTGAATCGGTCGGGATTCTGCCTTACCACCGCCTCCACCCCCCGAAATCTTCCCCGAGCTTTCCCATCGGGGAACTTATAGGCCCCCAGACACATGTCTTTTACTGGATGATCAACCATTCCCCAATCTCCAGTCTCATAGGCTTTTT
>AQRW01000037.1 GCA_000402295.1 Candidatus Aerophobus profundus SCGC AAA252-L23 | reverse complement strand
TATGGGCTAACCTTCTCTTGCGCAACCTAAAGGTTACGGCTACCGCTACCATCTCTTTATTCTTGGATAATTTTCCTCCCCCTGTACGGAGGACTTTTCCCTTTATTTATAAGGTTCTTCTGTGATTCCTTCATAAAAGTTTTGACATTACCTTTCCTTCTCTGTCATTTGCTTTGAGAGTTAAATTTTTCCATTAAACCTTCATCAGCGAAGCTGAAATAGCGGTTATCTCCAATGATGATATGGTCAAGGACTTTGAGCTCCATAAGTAATCCGGCTTGAACTAATCTGCGGGTAAACTCTTTGTCCTCCTCGCTGGGGGCAGGATCTCCCGAGGGATGGTTGTGAACGGCAATCAGAGAAGCAGCAAAGTTCTGGAAGGCTCGATTCATTATTTCTCTTACCTGAGGACGGGCTTGATTTACCCCTCCTTCATCTATTTCGGCTATTTCCAGGATGGTGTTGCGGCTATTTAAAAGCAAAACCTTGAAAAGTTCCTTTTTTAAATCCCTCATCCGGGGCATCAGCAAATCAACTACTTCTCGAGAGCAACTTACCCGTGGTTTTTTACCTTTATCCTGGCTGAGGAACCTTCGGCCAATTTCAATAGCTGCCCTGATCTGAGTTAACTTGGCCGGTCCTACTCCCTTAAATTCTCTCCACTGGGAAATATTGGTGTGACTCATATTGCGGAAATTTCCGAACTTGTCCAAGATCTTTCGAGAGAGCTCCAGAGCGCTCTGGCCCTTTTTCCCGGTCCGAAGAAGAATAGCTAAAAGCTCGCTATCACTTAAAGTGTGCTCACCATATTTGAAGAGTTTCTCTCGGGGCCGATCATCCTCCGGCCAGTTTTTTATACCCCCGAAATATTTTTCCGACATTTACTTCCCCGCTTCCGGTTTTCTCACGCTCATCATAATCTAACGGCTAAATAAGTCAATTTGCCATTTTTTTTGAACGTATAGGAATTTATAAATTATCCCCGGGCGACTGAACTCGCCCCTACCCATGGAGAAAGTCCTTGTTCTATTGGGTAGGGGAGGCTTTAGCCTCCCTTTTCTTGACTATGATATTCTGAAAGCAAGTGTTGGAAAACACCAAGGGAGGCCAATTTGTGAACTCTCAGAGCTTCCAGTTGGGCTTGTTCCTTTTCCCAGATTAATCTCTTAACTTCAGTAATGTCGGCAAAAGAGACTAAAATCTGGTCAGTTCCAGGAATCAAAATAGCGGTTATTCCCGCATCTCTCACCTCTCCATCTTTTCTGATGTATTTGAATTCCGTCTGCGAGGGAACGCTATTATCCTATCAAAGAATTGTAAAAACCTCGTTAACATTTTGTAAAAGCTTGGTAACAATCTGAGAGAAAAACTCAAGACATTACTTTCTTTTGGGTGGGTTTTCTCTTGGCCGAGGAAGACACCCCAAGCCTTCGCCGGTATTTATTGACGGTACGACGGGCAACTTTTATTCCGTAAATGTCTTCCAGCTTCTCCCGAATCATCTCGTCGCTGAGAGGTCTTGAGAGAATCGATTTTGACAGATTTTCTCTTTCCTCGGCGAGAACTTTTGAAATAAGAGCACGGAGGTTTCCCCCACCAAAAAAAGACTTGATGAGTCTCTCTTTACCCTGAGGAGTGATGATTGACCTATTGGCTATGGTTCGACTGATACTGCTGGGGTTCATCCCTATTTGGTCGGCCACATCTTTTTGGGTTAAGGGAACCAGATCTTCGTCTCTCGCAGAGAGAAAAAAGGCCCGTTGGATTTCCTTGAGGTGGTAAAGAACCTGGTGCAGGGTTGTGGTTCGACGGTTTATGAGATCCAGCCTGCGCAGAAGTTGACCCATGCGATCAACCCCTTGGGAGGAAAGTTTTTCTTCCCTGAGTAGTCTTTCCCATTTTTGGTAGTTGATGGCATACTCTCCCCTACTCAGGTAGCTGGAGTCTCCCAGGGGAAGAATCAGGAGGTCCTCTCCTCTTTTTTCAATGCAGGCAACTCGACAAGTTTTAGGTGAGGCGACAGGCGAAGAGTCGACAAACAGTTTTCTTAATTGAAATCGGTTAATGAAATCCAAAAAAAGATGACTTTCTTCCTTTGATAGTCGGCACTTTTTCGCAATTTCATTTATGGAGATAGCCTCTCCCCACAAGAATCGGGAGAATGTCTCTTTTCCCAGCCGGGTGGCCACCCTTTTTACCAGTGGCCAGGCCTGAGGGTCTTCCTGCAGAAAATCCTCCAGCTCAAAAGCTTTCCCGACAGTAAGTTCTTCTCTTAGCGGCAAGGTATAGGGTTGGGCAATATCCTTGAATTTTCGGTAGCTGACAATGTTATACTCCTTGAGAAGCTTTTGGAAAAAGGGGTCCTTTTCAATCTCTTCTATGTAGTGAGAGAACTCTTGCTCGGGAAGAGAAAAGAGCTGCCCCAGCTTCATTCGTCCAATCAACTTGGCCTTGAGGGAGACTGAGGGCCGGGGTATGAGTTTCTGGTATATCTTCATGTTGGTAAGGTGTCTCCTATACCCAAATTGCTACAGTTTGTCCTTGCCAGATCGCACCGGGGTAGCCGCAAGTTTCAACTTGCGCAAATAGACGCAGGCTTTAGCCTGCGTCTACCAAACCTAAGAGTGGCCAACCTTAGCTATCTCTTTTCGCCAGTTTAAGCTCCAGCATTCCATTCTTTAAGGAGAACTCTAGCGGATCTGCTTTCACCGGGAAGGGGAGCAGCACTTCTTTGGCATATTTTCTCTCACCCCTTTCGGCCGAGAGATTGAGAATGTCTTCGCTTATCTTGATTTTCACATCCTCTTTAGATACTCCGGGAAGTTCGGCAATTACCCGGACTGAATCCTTTTCTTTTAGAACGTCAACAATGGGTTCTCGGACCTCTTCAATTACCGGACCTTCTTTCTTCCGCTTAATGTTGCCAAAGGTCTCTACCACTGGCTTTTTTCCGGCCAGGGTTCGAACGCTAAAGCCATAGATACCTCTGGCTTTTCCACCTAATCCTCTTATTTCGCCGGTCTTTTGAATTTCCTGAGCTTCTTCGGATAGCTTGGAGGCCAGGTCGATTAAATTGCCAACTCCTTCAAATATACCTCCTAAGCCTATTTTCCCTAAACCAAAGTCAACTTCGATTCCCTTTTTTTCTTCCTTTTTTTCCTGATTGGACATTGTTGTAACCTCCTCTTTCATATTTCACAGAGAATCTGTTTTTTTCTGATGGATTTTGCCCGGTAATCCGGGCCAGATTTTCCTGGAGATTCTCCAGACTTCGTCTTAGTTCCAAGATTTCCCGGCGGTAATTACTCTCCACTTCCTCTACTTTCTTTCTTAGTATATCCTCAATCTCTTTTTCCAGAACTCTCTTGTTCTGGTAGCTGTTGACGGGAAGACTTTCCAGCAGCTTGTTACCTTCGGCTTGGCTGATTTTCTTCTCTTCTATCAATTGGCCAATTGATTTTCTTACCCTTTCTGTGGAGAGGGAGCCCGGCTGATTCATTTGAGACAGTCCTACCAGCGAGCTGTCTCTTTTCTTTATTAGCTCCCGCAGAAGGGTGGAGAAAAACCTCTTATCACCCTTCTCCTGCCCCAGAAGAACTCGAACCAAGGTCAGCGAGGTAAGGTCCTGGCCGGTCCGGTGATCTATCACCTGAAACTCTTCTCCTTGCTGAATTAAATCTGCCAACTGGAAAAGGG
>AQRW01000036.1 GCA_000402295.1 Candidatus Aerophobus profundus SCGC AAA252-L23 | reverse complement strand
CGACTTCAGTCGCCCTGGGATAATTTATAAATTCCTACACCTCAAGAAAAGCGTGGTCTTACTAAGCGTAAAGGAGCCATGGTAGCCGCAAGTTTTAACTTGCGCCAATAAACACAGGAGAAACAAACAGTTCTATTCCAACATCTCAGTAAAACTCAGTCCAGAGCTCCGAAAGTCAGTCCTTTTACTAAATGTTTTTGGGCCAGCAGTAGAAAGACAATGGTAGGTAGAATAGCCAATATTCCGGCGGCCGAAAGTGAACTCCAATCTACGGCATAATAGCCCACAAAAGTAGTGGCTAAGTATACTGGCAAAGTTTTTACATTGAAACTGGTAAGAGTTAAGGCGAAAATAAATTCATTCCAGCAAAACAGAAAGGACAAAATAGCGACCGTTACCAGTCCCGGCCCGGATAAAGGCAAGGTTATTCTCATAAATGCGCCTAACTGAGAACATCCATCCAGGGTTGCCGCCTCTTCCAATTCTGGAGGCACTGAGGCAAAGAAAACGCGGCTGAGCCATACTACTAAAGCCAGATTAACTAAAATACTGGCGATGATTAACCCGAGGTGAGTATCAATTATCTTCAGGCGGTGAAACACTTGCAGCAGCGGAATGATTACTACAATTGGAGGCATCATCCGGGTAGAGAGAACAAAAAAGGCTACATCCTCTTTGCCTCGATATCGGAATCGAGCTAAGCAATAACCAAAGGGAGCTCCGACTAGAATAGCTAAAACCACTCCCCCGAACCCTACCAATAAGCTATCTCTAAAAGCTGCGATAAAACCCGTTTTCGCTAATACGTTTTGGTAGTTAGATAAGGTGGGATGGAAAATTAATTTTGGCGGAATCGCGATAGCATCGGAGATAGTTTTTAACGACTGAATAACCATCCAAAAAATGGGAAACAAAGTCAAGATCAAAAATACGGTAAGAATCGAGTATTTCAAAATGGATTTCCCCTGAATTTTCTTTCTTCGGTTTTGATTCATTTTTCCCATTTCACCTGGGCAAGAATTTGATCGCTTGTTTCGATATAATCAAGGATATTATTAGCATTACAATTCCGAACACTGCTGCATGTTCAAGAACATGAAATTGAAAAGCTTCCAGATAGGCTCGGATTACCAGAGTGGTCGAAGCGTAGCCGGGGCCTCCTCTGGTTATTGTGTAGATGACGTCAAACGACTTGAAAGCATCGGTTAACCGAAAAATCACAGCGATAATAATAGCGGGTTTTAACAAGGGAAGACTCACGTAGATAAAACTTTGCCAGGAGGAAGCTCCATCAATCATGGCTGCTTCCAAGGGTTCCTTGGGTAGCACTTGAAAACCAGCATAAATAATCAGCATCACGAAAGGATTCCATTGCCAAACTTCAATCAGCATAACCGTAAGCAAGGCAGTATCGGTATGAGTAGCCCACTGCAGTCCTTCTATCCCTGCAAATTTTAACAGATAGTTGATTATTCCATAAAGAGGATTAAGCATCATATTCCAGGTCAAACCGGCCACTACCGGAGCTACTGCCAGAGGAAGGATAAAGGCAATCCGAAAAAAGCTTTTTCCTTTCTCGATGCTGTCCAGAAGATAAGCTATCCCAAGGCCAAGAACAAAGGAGATACCTACACTGCCCAGGGCAAAAATAAAGGTATTCTTAACGGAAATTAAGAACACGGAGGAAGGGAAAATCTGGATAAAGTTCTTTAGACCCACAAATACAAGATTTTTTACTCCAGCAACACTTGATTGGAAACTCAGGTAAAAGATGTAGACAGAAGGATATATTACTAAAGCGATAATAACCAGGGTAATGGGAAGAGTCAGGAGATAAGGAAGACGAAATCCTTTAGTGGTAGTTTTCATTAAGGCAAACTAATTCCTTTGAGAAAGTCAAAAAATAATATGACTCCATCTATCCAGCTTAAATGTCAAGAAGGAGGAAATTCCTCCTTCTTGACATTTGCTATCAACAGTCCCTGGATTATTTGAGAATATTTTCCCAGACTTTCTGAACCTCATTTAAAGTAGGTTCTACTTCTTTCTTTCCTAAAATTACCTCTTGCAAGGATCGGGCAAACGGATCCATTAATTCCCAGAACTTCAAATGAGGCCTGGAAAGAACGCCGGCCTTTAGACCCTGACTGACAGTGTAAACAATCTCAGGATTCTTGGCGATAACTTCCGGATCACTCAAGACTGAGCTTCTCGGAGTAAGAGTTTTACCACTCAGAGCTTGCTTAAATTGTATTTCTTTCGAAGTAGCCCATTGAATGAAGAGCCAGGCCAATGGTTTTTTCTGGGAGATAGAGCTAATAGATATGGACCACATGTGAGCGTGAGGAATGATTCCCGCCGGCCCAGCAGGAAAAGGAGCAATTCCAGCTTTATCTTTGGATAATCCTCTGAGGAGGAGAGAGGAGTAAAGTCCTGATGAATCCAGGAACATTGCCGTTTCTCCGGCTACGGTCGCGTTAACAATTTCTTCCCAACAAAAACCGGTAACTCCGGGAGGAGCGTTCTTCATCAAGTCATTCCACATTTTGACCGCGGCTACTGTTTCCGGAGAATTAACCACCGGCTGGGCATTGGCATTGAGATAATCACCACCGTAAGACCTAACCACTCCGTACAACGGCCACCAAAGAGTTGTATGTCCTCGAAGAACTACCCCGGATTTTCCCGTTTGTTGAGAAATCGTATTGCCGGTCTCTAACAACTCATCAAATGTCTCTGGAACTGTCAATCCTAAATTTGCCAGAATGTCCTTTCTGTAAATTAAACTTTGAACCTCGGCAGTGATGGCTACTCGGTCCTCGTAGGTATTTCCAGCGGTAGCAATTTTCTGGGCGCCGGGAAAGAAATCAGTCCAATCGTACCAGTCAAGATCAGTTAGTTCCGGATCCAAAATATATCTTCCCAGAGGTGCAGTCCATTCTTCCAGAGCATATTGAGGAGCGTCATAGTATTGAGTCATAAATACATCAAAAGCAAACGTTCCAGCGGTAAGGTCAGCAGGTACCTTGGTGAGAAATTCTTTCTCCGGCAGCGCCGCTATTCTTACCTTGATTCCCGTTAATTTCTCAAAATCGGGGATAAGTGGTTCAACAGTTTCTTGCCAGGGGTGACGACAGAAAAGTACGTTGATCGTTTGACCCTCAAATCGACGCCAGTCTATCTTAGCTTCTTCAGGCAAAGGTACAGCCAACGCACTAATAGACTGGAAAACAAAACACCCGACCAGAACCATCATTACTAAAATTAGAAAATGTTTTCTCATTTTGTGTCTCCCTCTTGTATGTTGATCTAGTCTATTCTCCTCTCCGCGGAAACTCCCCCGGAGAAATATCAATACATACGTTACTCTTCTCGTTAGGTAACTTCTATTCCCAAGCTGAAGTAGCCTATTTTCCTCGTTTCACCTGCCTCCCGGCCTTTTATTTTCAGCTTTAACTCTTCTAATGAGAAATGTCTTGCCAACACCCAGTTTTATCAATTCTTTTCTGTTAAACTTTGCCACTTTATGGTTATCTACTTTCAAGTCTTAATCATCTACATACTTCAGGTTTTCTTCACCCGCTTTCTTGGCAATAGATAGATATCTCTTCATTGTATCTACGTCTTTTTCGTTGGCATCACTAGGTTCGAAACCATCCAATCTGAAGGCAAAATTTTGCCCCTTA
>AQRW01000035.1 GCA_000402295.1 Candidatus Aerophobus profundus SCGC AAA252-L23 | reverse complement strand
CGGTGATGGCGAGTTAAAAGATGAGATAACCGACCATTGAGATATGGGAGAAAAGACTAAGTTTATCTTTAACTATGTTTGAGTGGTTGATAAGGCATCCAGGAAGAAAATGGAAAATTGGCCGGAGGTGGAAATAGAGGTGGTGCGATTAAATGAGGATTTACCCCTACCTAAATATATGAGCGGCGGGGCAGCGGGGATGGACCTCTATGCTGCTGAGAATGTCTTTATAGACGTTGGTCAGATAAGACTAATTCCCACCGGGATAAAAGTAGCTATTCCTGTAGGGTTCGAGCTTCAGATTAGACCCAGAAGTAGTCTGGGTCTCCGGGGCATTGGGATCATTAACTCTCCCGGAACCGTTGATGCTGATTATCGGGGTGAAATTAAGATTCCTCTTATCAACTTCGGGGAGCAGTCCTTTTTTATAAAAAAAGGAAATAGAATCGCTCAAGCGGTTTTATGTTCAGTTTACCGGGCTAAATTAAAAATGGTTTCCCATCTTAAGTCTACCCCGAGGGGGGAGGGAGGATTTGGCCATACTGGCGGGTATAATTGAGCGACTGAAAGAGAGGAAGGAAAAATCAAGTGCTCACTAATAAGCAAAAAAGATTAATTTTTGGGTCTCTGCTTCTGTTAACGGGGATTCTGGTTTTGCTTAGTCTTTCATTTTACTCCAGTTCAAGATCTTATTTTTTTACTTCCCGCCCGGAGCTTACCCAGGGTAATTACGTGGGTTATCTCGGGTCCAGGTTAGCTACCTATCTATTCCTTTTCCTGGGGATAGGGGCTTTTGTGGTGCCTTTTGCTCTTTTAAGGTGGGGAATAAGTCAAATAAAACGGGGCTTGCCCGAAAATCTTTTCTTCCAGGGGCTGGGATACATTCTTTTCCTGATAGGATTTTGTTCACTTCTCCATCAACTGGGGGTAAAAGTACTCTCTCCTATTCTTTATGGTTTAGGCAATTTAAGCGATGGAGGAATTTTAGGTCTTTATTTTTCCCAGCTTCTGACCAGTAACTTTGGACAATTGGGCGGATGCGTGATAATGGGAACTTCAATATTTCTTTCTCTGGTTTTAAATCATGATTTTTCCCTGGCCAGAAAAAAGAAGAAAATCCGCCAGAAAGTTCTCAAAGATGAGAGGATACAAGTTTTGCCCCCAAGAAAAAGAAAATTAAAAGAGAGAAAAGAGAGAGATTTTTCCAGCAAAGAAAAAAATTATTCTCTGACGGAACGACTTCCGCCTCTTTCTCTGCTTGATTCTGGGCCACCTCCCCAGGGCGCGGCTGAGGAAGTTGAACTGGCGGGTAATAAATTAAGACAAACCTTAAAGGATTTCGGGATAGAGGTGCAAATAGAGGAAATCAAGGAAGGTCCAGTAGTAACCAGGTACGAAGTTCACCTGGCGCCCGGGATAAAAGTGAGCCGGGTGATGAATCTCTCCAGCGATCTTGCTTTAGCTCTGGCTGTTCCCAGTGTGCGGATAGAGGTTCCTGTTTCGGGTAAGCCTCTGGTAGGAATCGAAGTTCCCAAAAAGAAGGTAGATTTTGTTTATCTGCGTCCCCTTCTGGAGGAGAAATCTTTCCGGGATATCCAGCGAAAACTATTGTTTCCTCTGGGTAAAGATATTGCCGGGGAAACGGTTTGGGTAAATCTGGAGTCTTTGCCCCATCTACTGATAGGGGGTTCTACCGGTTCGGGTAAAAGTGTCTGCATAAATTCTATAATTGTTTCTCTTCTTTTTCGAAGCTTACCGGAAGAAGTTAAGTTTCTTTTAATTGATCCCAAAACGGTGGAATTGGTGGATTATTTGGGAATTCCTCATCTTATTTTTCCTCCGGTCAAAGAAGTCAAAGAAGCTAATATTGCCCTGGAGTGGGTAGTGAATGAGATGAAAGGGCGTTATGAGAGATTCGGCCAGGTGGGTGTCCGCAACATTAATGGTTTTAATCAAGAGGCTGAATTAAAGCAGGAGCCAGCCTTGCCTTATTTGGTGGTAGTTATTGATGAACTGGCCGACCTGATTATGTTAGCGGGAGTGAGACTGGAAAAGACTCTTTGTCGAATAGCTCAGTTAGGCAGGGCCACTGGAATTCACCTGATTGTAGCTACTCAGCGACCTTCCGTTGATGTAATAACCGGTCTGATAAAGGCTAATTTTCCCTCTCGTCTCTCTTTTTCCGTAGCTTCCCAGGTAGATTCCCGAACTATTCTGGACACAGTTGGATCCGAGAGACTGGTGGGAAATGGTGATATGCTCTTCTCTCCAGTGAATGCTCCTCAACCTTTCCGGGTTCAGGGAACTTTTGTCTCACCCCAGGAGGTTAAGAGGGTGGTAGCTTATCTCAGGAAACAAGGGGAACCAACTTATTACCAAGAAGTTCTCAGTGGTATGAGGGAAGAAGAGGAAGAAAGGGAAGGAGAATATGATGAGTTGTATAACGAAGCTAAAGAACTAATTTTAGGCAGAGGGGAAGCCTCTACTTCTTTTCTCCAGCGGCGGTTGAGCATTGGTTACAATCGGTCAGCTCGAATTATGGAACAATTAGAGAAAGAAGGCGTTGTCGGTCCACCTCGAGGTAGTAAGGCCCGAGAGGTATTGATGGGTTCAAAGGGAGAGAATGAATTTAGCTAATAAGATCACTTTTTCTCGGCTGATAGCCATCCCTTTTTTTTGTTTTCTTTTTGTTTTCAGTGGAGAAAGTTGGCAAATTAATTGCTCTAGTAATCTTTGTAGTGGCTTCTTTCTCTGATTTTCTGGATGGTTATCTGGCTCGGAAAAGGATGGAGGTAACTACTACCAGATGGACTGAAAAGTTAGCCCTCCCCCAGGAATTGTCTGATGATAGAGTGAGTAAATGAATACAAATTACCCGGTAATTAAAGTTCGAGCCGCTACTCTTCCTCGAGCTTGGGAGAAGTCTGTTATTGAATGTTGGAGAAAAGGTATTTCCATAAAGACCGAATATGACCGTCCGGACGGAACCCCAAGTAAAGACTGCACCATGATAATTGAAATTACCCATCCTTTTCGTGAACCTCGCATCCACCGCGCTTTTCCCGCTGGCCTGGCCGATCTGGAAACTTATCGCCAAGAAGTACTTTATGGTATACATGACGCCTGGATTAACCCAGAGGAAGGAAAATGGGAATACACTTATCATGAGCGTATCTTCAACTACCGGACTCCCGGAGTGAAAAAACCCATTAATCAACTCGATTTTGTCATCGAGAAATTAACCCGAACTCCTTATTCCCGTCGAGCTCAGGCCGTTACCTGGAAGTGCTGGCTTGACCCAAAGTTTGACGATCCTCCCTGTCTGCAGCGGTTATGGTTTAGAATTGTCGGAGATGAACTTTATCTTAATGTCCATCTCCGCAGCAATGACGCCTTCAAGGCCGCCTTTATGAATATGTTTGTCTTCACTGAGTTACAGAAAATAATAGCGGAAAAAATAAGCCAGAGATGTTCCCGCAAAATCAAAGTGGGAAAATACATTCACATTGCTGACAGTTACCATATCTACGGAACTTACTTTAAGGATTTTGCCGGTTTCTTAAGGAGTATCCAGAGCAGATCCTTTAAAGAGAGAACCTGGACTAGCTCATTTGCCCGTCCCTTTTTTGAGGAAGCTCGACAGAAATTGCCGGGAGAAAAAGATGAAAGAAAAACATGGTAGCC
>AQRW01000034.1 GCA_000402295.1 Candidatus Aerophobus profundus SCGC AAA252-L23 | reverse complement strand
AGGGGTAGAGTATATGTTTGGGATTCCTGGTACCAGTTTGGTGCCTTTATTTGACGCCTGCAACCGAAATAGCAAGGTGAAGCCTATTCTTACTAAACATGAGGAAGGTGCAGCCTTTATGGCTGATGGTTACGCCAGAGTTAAAGAATCTGTGGGCGTATGCTTTGGGACTTCCGGGCCGGGAGCTACCAATCTGGTGACTGGGGTGGCCACGGCCTTTGTAGATAATGTGCCCCTGTTAGTTCTGACTGGTCAAGTATCAACCTCAGCTTACGGGAAAGGAACCTTCCAGGACTCCACCAAAGAAGGAGTTGATTCGGTTTTGATGTTTGATCCCATCACCAAGCACAGCTCAATGGTGATTTCCAAATACAAGGCCTTAGATGAGATTCGTGAGGCTTTAAGAATTGCCCTTTCTGGCAAGAAAGGTCCAGTACATCTCAGTTTACCCAAAGATATTCTGGCAGCGGAGATAGAGGGTGAGGCCCCCTCACCTTCAACCTACCGGTTTCCAGGTGAGTACTTTGATCGCCGCCGGGTGATAGAGGCGGCTGAGCAATTAGTCCAGGCCAAAAGGCCGGCCATCCTGATGGGTACGGGTGCGGTGACTTCAGGAGCCTGTGAGGATACCCGGGAATTAGCTGAAATGCTGAGTATTCCGGTAGCAACAACACCCAAAGCCAAGGGTGCTTTTCCTGAGGACCATCCTTTAGCCTTAGGAGTTCTTGGTCTTTCTGGTTCACCCTTAGCTGATAAGTATATCAAGTCAGGTGATACTGATACCCTACTGGTGATTGGAGCCAGTCTCAATCAAATCACCACTCTGTCCTGGGATCCCCGACTAGCATCCTCAAAGTGCCTCATGCACATTAATATTGATCCGACAGAAATTGGCAAAAATTACCCGGCTGATATTCCGCTGGTTGGTGATGCTCGTACCATCGTCAATGAAATCTACTTTCGTGTTCTACGAAATATGGTTCAGGGAAAAGAAAAGCGAGAAGGTCGGGAGAAAAGGGTGGCTGAGCTTCGTCGGGAAGTAGGGATGTATGTTCAATCCGAGAAGCTCGAGTCTACCTCGGTTCCGGTAAAACCTCAACGCATGATCAGGGAATTGCAGGAAGCCTTGCCTGAGGACGCCATTCTTTTTGTGGATGTGGGGAATCACCTGTGTTGGGCAATTCACTATATGAAGGTCAAGAAGCCTAATTCGTTCATTTCTCCCTTTGGGATGGTGACCATGGGATATGCTTCCGCTGCGGTGGTGGGAGGTAAATTAGCTGCCGGAAAGCGTCCGGTGGTAGCCCTGGTGGGAGACGGATGTTTTCAGATGAACGGAATGGAAGTAGCCACCGCGGTTAGCTACGATATACCAGTGGTTTGGGTGGTGCAGAATAATGCCAAACTTGGTTTGGTGCATGAACTTCAGAAATTTTCCCTGGGCGATAAGACAGTAGCCACAACCTTTAAGCCGGTGAACTTGGCTAAGGTAGCTGAAGGTCTGGGGGCGGTTGGGTATCGCATAGAAAAGCCAAATGAATTGAGGGAACTTCTGCCCCGGGCCATCCAATCCGGTAAGCCCACGGTTATTGACTGTCTGATCGATCCCGATGAAGTTCCGCCCCTGGCTCCTTTTGTGGAAGGCCTGAGAAATTTTTCTGATCGCCTGGATATGATGTAAGGTGGGGTCACCGCCGCCTCCAGGTTGCCTCCATGGGTTTGATGCGTTTTTGAGTCATTGAGTTATCGGGTCATGGTGTGTCTGGTTGACAATCTTTGGTTTTTCCGTAGAAGTTACACGATGGAAAGGGGTGGGTGATATTCATGAATAAGCCTGTTACGGTCATAATCCCGGCTTTCAATGAAGATTCCACTATTGGAGGCGTAGTTGAGCAGGTGAAAATGGTTTTGGCTCAAGCTGGGATTCTTGGTGAAATAGTAGTTGTCGATGACGGATCGGTGGATCAGACCTCTTCTGTAGTCAAGGACTCGGGGACTTGCCTCATTCAGCACAAAAGAAACCGTGGCTACGGGGCTGCCCTCAAAACAGGTATCCGGGCAGCTCAACACGAGTTGATTGTTATCATAGATGCCGATGGTACCTACCCGGTGGATCGCATTCCAGAGATACTGGGTAAGTTGCAGAAGGCGGACATGGTAGTAGGAGCGCGGGTGAGTCACAAGGTGAACATTCCACTACTGCGTCGGCCAGCCAAGTGGATGCTGCGACGATTAGCGGAGGCCATCACGGGAGAACACATTCCTGATCTCAATTCAGGGCTGCGCGCTTTTCGTCGCCAATTCGTCCAACAGTATCTTAATATTCTATCGGACAAGTTTTCCCTTACCACTACTCTTACCGTGGCCGCTCTATGTGATAACTATCAAGTAATCTATGTGCCCATTGATTACTCCAAGCGATTGGGGAAATCCAAGATTATTCCCTGGCATTTTGTGGATTTCCTTACCCTGATTATCCGATTGTCGATGCTTTTTGACCCACTCAAGGTATTTATTCCCACTGCCTTGACAGTTATTTTGCTGGGAATTGCCAAGCTGGTGATGGATATTGTGGTGGCGCTACAAAGGGCGGGGGGGCTAACCCCCGATTTTTTTGTCCAGAAAGCTGTATCATCAAGTGCTCTGATGTTGTTGTTGTCAGGACTGCAAATCTTATTAATCGGCATGATCGCCGACGGAATTACTCGCAAAATTTCCCGGCACGCCAACCAAGAATATGAATCTCCGGCAGCTCCCATCTTTGATGCACCCTCTCCCCAGCAAGATAATACTTCAGCTAAGCCTGCTGGTAGCAATAGCAAAGAAGAGGATGCCCATGGTTGAGTTTAGAATCAGAGATTATTTTTCTCCCCGCCGCCTTCTCTATTGGCGCGGAATTCTCTGGAAAAGCCAGTATTACTCCTCTGAAAAGATGCGAGCTCTGCAATGGAGACTTCTCTCCCGCCTACTTGATCACTGCTTCACTAAGGTGCCTTATTATCGAGATTTGTTTGCTCACCTGAGGTTACATCGCTCTGATTTTACCTCTCTTGAGGATTTATCACTGATTCCCATCTTAGGCAAGGATACTCTTCTTGATCATCAGGAGCAATTCAAAGCCGATGGGTTTGCCCACTACCAACCCCGGGAAATTCATACCAGTGGGACAACCGGTACCCCCTTACAGGTTTACTGGGATCTGGACTCTAACGTCTTGGAGCTTACCTGCATGTGGCGACACTTCTCTTGGGCTGGCTGGCGACTGGGTGAGCCATTTCTTGACATTCACTGTCGGGTTCTTGATGACCCTGGATATAAGTGGAACTGGAAGTGTCGGGGTTTAGAGATGACCTCATCTGAACACAGTATCGATACTTCTAATATTGGGAAATATGCCGCTATCCTTCGTAAGTATCGGCCGAAGCTCTGGCGGGGTAATCCGAGTTCCCTTGATCTCCTCTGCCGCCTCTTGCAGGAAGCCAAGATTGATGATGTTAAGCCTCGCTATGTATTTACCGGCGGTCAGACTCTCCTCAACCATCAAAGAAGTTTTATTGAAGCCTGGACGG
>AQRW01000033.1 GCA_000402295.1 Candidatus Aerophobus profundus SCGC AAA252-L23 | reverse complement strand
CTAGGTCAAAGGTTAAGACCTGACCCCAGCCTGAGGGCGGGCTGAGCTTCCAGGGAGAAGGGAGAAGTTCTCCCTTCTTTGAGCTGTTCCCAACCAGAGGCAGCCACCATAGCGGCGTTGTCCGTACAAAGATCTAAGGAAGGAAAAAATATTTTTAGGTCATTAGATTTTTCTTTCTCCAGATAAGCCCGCAGAAACTTATTAGCACATACTCCCCCACCCAACACTAACCTTCTTACCTTCTTAAGGTGAGTTGCCTCGAAGAGACGATTTGCCAGGATTTGACTTACTTTTAACTGGAAAGAGGCAGCTAGATCAGATACCGGGATGGAAACATTTTTCTCTCTCAGACCTTTCACATAATAAAGAACTGCTGTCTTTATTCCACTGAAACTGAAATCCAGAGTGGTTTCTTTAAAGTGAGGGAGGGGAAGATTGATTGATAGAGGATTCCCTTTCTTAGCTTCTTTTTCAATTTCCGGGCCTCCTGGATATTTTAAGCCAAGGATCCGGCCCACTTTGTCGAAGGCTTCACCTATGGCATCATCTCTCGTCGAACCTAAGTATTCGTAAGTTCCTTGATTATTAGCATAGATAAGGTCGGTATGACCTCCAGAAATGATTAATCCAATAAAAGGAGGAGAAATCTCAGGATGGGAGAGAAACGAGGCCTGAAGGTGGGCCTCCAGATGATTTACCCCTATAAAGGGTAGTTTGCGAGCATAGGCAATGCCTTTGGCTACCGTTAAACCAACTAAAAGAGAGCCCATTAATCCTGGACCATAGGTAGCCGCTACAGCTTCTACCTCTCTTAGGGTTACTCCAGCAGTTTTTAAGGCCTCTTTTATCACCGGTATGATCATTTCGAGATGACGGCGAGAAGCAATTTCCGGGACTATTCCCCAGAATTGACGGTGCAGGTCAACTTGAGAGGAAACTATGTTGGAAAGAATTGTTCTGCCGTCCTCAACCAAGGCAGCGGCTGTTTCATCACATGACGTTTCTATTCCCAGAATTAGCATAGTCTCTTCTTGTTTACATCCGTGCTCTAACGATATGGAGAGGTTTTCCCAGAGCACTGAGAGCAGCTTCCATAATCGTTTCCGGAAGGGTGGGGTGAGCATGAATAGTTTGGGTAATCTGGTCAGCCGTAATGCCGCACCGGACTGCCAGAGCAATCTCGTGGATTAGGTCGGCAGCGTGAGGACCGATGATTTGCCCGCCCAGCACTTTTTTGCTTTCCTCCTCCACGATCAACTGAACAAATCCTTCGGTTTGACCAATGGCTTGGGCTTTTCCGTTGGCTGCGAAAGGAAATCTACCGATCTTCACTTTGATTTTTCTCTCTTGAGCCGAGTCTCTATTTAAACCTACGGTGGCAATCTGGGGATTGGTGAAAATGCAATTGGGAACAACTGAATAATTCATTATCGAATTATGACCTAGAGCTCTTTCTGCAGCGACCACTGCCTCAGCAAAAGCTACATGGGCCAGGAGAATTCCCCCAATTACATCACCCGCGGCCCAGATTCCCTCTTGACTGGTCTGCATTCCTTTATCAACGCTAATCATTCCCTTCTCATCGCAATCAAGGCCAAGATTATCCAGACCAATATTTTCAGTGTTGGGCCGTCGGCCGACGCAGATTAGCATTTTTTCTGTCTCGATTTCTTCTCCTTCTTCCAGGGTAACTCTGATGGCCTGATGGTCATATTTTTTTATTTCTTTTAGTCTGGTAGAGGTAAGAATTTTTATACCTCTTTTTTTGAAGTTCTGAGTTAGAGCTCTGGCTACCGATTTATCTTCTAAAGGTAAAATATTCTCCATCATTTCGATCATCCAAATTTTACTTCCCAGAGAGGAGAAAATAGAGGCGAATTCACAACCTATGACTCCTGCTCCCACAATAATGAGAGTTTTTGGTATTTGAGTCAACTGGAGAATCTCTTCACTGGCCATTACTGAAGGATGGTCATAATCAACAAAGGGAAGACGAATGGGTTGGGAGCCAGTGGCAATGATAACTTTGTCGGCCGGGAGCTTCAAAATCCGGTCTTCACTTACTACTTTAATTTGTCCAGGGCCTGAGAAGGTTGCCTGTCCTTTGATTAGATTTATCTTATTAGCCTGGAGAAGGAACTTTACTCCGCCTCTTACCCGTGTAACCGTTTCTTCTTTTTTAGCCATCATGCGGGAGAAATTGGCTTTTACCTGACCGGTCTCAACTCCCATATCGTGAGACTGGCGGCAAAACTCTAAGAGTTCGGTGGACCAGGCTAATGCTTTGGTAGGAATACAGCCGCAATTGACGCAAACTCCACCTGGTTTATCTTGCTCGATAACGGTAACTTCTGCTCCCAACTGAGCAGCCCGGATAGCGGCTACGTAACCAGCGGGACCTGCTCCAATAACTATTAGTTTTGTCTTTTTCAAAGTTTTCCTTCCCCTCAAAGATATTTTCCCAAGACTATCTATCGAGAAAAAGCCCTTTTTAGAATTTCTGGAACTAGTTTATCCCATCCCAGGGGCATCAAGTGAATACCTTGACATAGTGGCTTGAGCTCGCCAATTAGCTCTATAGTAATGTTAATACTTTCCTGCTTACGGTTTTCCGCTTGTGACATTCTCTTAATTAAATGCTCGGGGACGGATACCCCCGCTACATTTTTGTTCATATATCTGGCCATTCCGGCTGATTTAAGGAGAACTATTCCGGCCAAAATGGGAACATCAATATGTTCCACTGCTTTCATAAAAGTCTCAAATTGTGCTGGATCATAGACGGCCTGAGTCTGGATAAACTTAGCTCCCGCCTGCACTTTTTTTTCCAGTTTGATTATTTGGAGTTCTAAGGGATCGGCTCCTGGATTAACCACTGCTCCCGGGAAGAAGTTAGGTTTTCCCTCCAGGTCATTTCCCATCATATCTTTGCCTTGATTGAGACCAGATACCACCTGGAGAAGTTGTACGGAATCCAGATCAAATACAGGAAGGGAATCAGGGTGGTCTCCTAAAGTTGGGTGGTCACCGGTGATAATAAGGACATTTCTGATTCCCAGAATCCAGGCACTTAAAAGATCAGATTGTAAAGCCAATCGGTTTCTGTCCCGGCAGGTAAGCTGAAAAACCGGCTCAATGCCCCTTTGTGTAAGGAGATGACAAACAGCCAGAGAACCTACTTTCATCACTGAACTCTGGATATCAGTAACATTAACTGCTTCTACTTTCCCTTTAAGAAAATCAGCTTCCTTTAGAGCTTTCTCTATATTTACTCCCTTGGGTGGTCCAATCTCGCTAGTAACCACAAATTTGCCGGAAACTATGCTCTCATGCAGACTCATCTTTTACCTCCTCAAATTCCAGAGCCCAATAGGTGGAAGTTCTAATTTCTTGAGAAGCTTCCATTTTACTATAATTCTTCGGCTGAGCTATTTTTCTCAGGATATCCAGACGACCCACCTTTT
>AQRW01000032.1 GCA_000402295.1 Candidatus Aerophobus profundus SCGC AAA252-L23 | reverse complement strand
AAGCCCGTAGTTTCACCGCATCCAACATGGATAACATTAAAACAACATTGACTGGAATGATCAGAAAATACCAGATACCAGTTGTAGAACGTACTATGGTCAGCGATCTCTTAATTGAAAATGGAAAGTGCGTTGGCGCCCTTGGTGTGAACCATCAGGGAGAAATAGTGGTGTTCAGAGCTGGGGCGGTCATCCTGGCCACCGGTGGGGGCGGTACTCTCTTTTCATTTAATATTAATACGTCAGATATAACCGGAGATGGTCAGGCAATGGCCTTTAGAGCTGGGGCGGAACTTACCAATTTGGAATTCTTCCAAATCGGATTTGGGATAATTCATCCCTCTAAGAAGATGTTGTTTGAACCTCGTTTATTTGGATATCAGCCCCTTCTCCACAACGCCCTAGAAAAAGAATTCATCTCCTCCTATGTTCCTCAGGGAATAAATTTGGAGGAATGTTTCCGTCTTCGCACAACCCATATGCCCTTCTCCGCTCGTGACATATCCCGCTATCTTGATATTGCGGTCTACAACGAGATAATTGAGGGGAGAGGAACCGAGAATCAGGGCGTGCTGGTTGATCTGAGCCGAATTGATCCGGAAGTGATCAAAAAAACGATTCGAACAGATATTGGTTGGGAGTGGCTCATTAGGCAAGGTATCAACTTGGCGGAGCAATCAGTCGAGATTACTCCCCACGTTCATGCCCTGAACGGAGGAATAAAAATAAACGATAAGGCCGAAACCACCATTCCTGGTCTCTACGCCGCCGGGGAGATTGCTGCCGGACCCCACGGGGCCGACCGACTGGGTGGAAACATGATCGCGGCTACTCAAGTATTTGGAGCTCGGGCTGGGAAGTATGCTGCTTGCAGAGCTCAGTTACTCAAGCAACGAACTACAAAAACGATGGCCACTACATATTTATCCGATACTATTGAATCAATGAAGTCAAGAAAAGATGGCTTTTTGGTCCAAGATGTGAAGAATGAGATCCAGCAGACAATGTGGAAATATGTTTTGGTCGATCGCCGAGAAGAGAAGCTTGTGCATTGTCTATCAATCCTCAACGAAATTGAGGAAAAGAAACTGCCTGAGCTGAAAATTACTGCTGAAGATGATTTGTTTGAGGCTTTGAGCTTACTCAACAAGGTATGTGTTGGGAAAATAATGGCCACGGCGGCACGGCTGAGAAAAGAAAGTAGAGGCAGTCATTACCGAGGGGATTATCCTGGAATAGCCGCAAACCTTGAAAAGAATATCATTCTACGTCGGGAAGGCAACAATATGACTCATCGTCTGGAAAAACTGTAATATCTAATTCTCGGACGAGCGTTGATCAGAGACAAACAACGCATGAGAGCACAATAAACAAGGAGGCAGTACCAAGAATATGGTCAGATGGGGAATAATCGGCTGCGGAGACGTAGTTGAACGCAAGTCGGGACTGGCCTTCAATAAAGTAAAAGGATCGGAATTGATTGCCGTCATGAGACGAGATGCCAAGAAGGCAGAAGATTTTGCCCGTCGACACAGCCTGAGGAAATACTATAACGACGTGGATGCCTTGTTAAGGGACGAGGAGATTAATGCCGTATACGTAGCTACCCCTCCATATTTGCACCTCGAGCATACCGTTAAGGCGGCTGAATCCGGAAAACACATACTCTGCGAAAAACCTATGGCCTTAACGGTTAAAGAATGTGAGGAAATGATTCGTGTTTGTGAAGAGAACAAGGTACAGCTCATGATAGCCTACTACCGGAGGTTTTTTCCGGTAGTAAGAAAGATCAAGAAGCTATTACAAGAAAAAAGGATTGGTCAACCAGTAATAGCCAGAGTTGAAGTCTTGGCACCCGCCGAGAGATCCCCTTCCTGGCGATTGGACCCCCAAACGGCTGGTGGAGGATTTCTCATGGAATTTGGCTGCCATTTTATTGACCTCTTGACTTATTTGCTTGGAGAGGTACAAGAAACCGCTGCCTTCGTGGATACGCTCCATTCCAATTTGAGAGTTGATGATTCCAGTTGTCTGATTATGCGCTTCAACAGTGGAATCCATGCCCTCGTTTCTTTTCACTGCAACATCGCGCCCCAAGTGGAGAGACTGGAGATAGTTGGTACTGAGGGAAGAATCTTGTCAATCAATCCTACCACCAGTGGTAATTTGAAACTCATTACCGGCCAAGGGAGGGAAAGATATAATCTACCACCACCGGATCTCCCTCTGACCCGGGTTGCCCTGGTAGAGAATTTTGTTCACAGCATCATGACCGATAAGAAAAACTTGGTCCCCGGTGAGGAGGGTCTGAAAACAGCAAAGGTTGTGGAGGCGGCGTATCGGTCTTCCGAGAGTGGGAAAAAAATAATCATTTCTTAGCTTAGAAGAAAGACAAAACGTAGGTGTCTCTTCCCCTGGGCAAGAACTGATAAATCACGGCAGCCTGGAGGGTAAGGTAAGAACTGACCAGTTCTGGTAGGTGGCTAAATCAATGATGGCCCCGGTAGGACATTTCATAGCACAGACACCGCACTGCTGACAGTTCCGGGGATTAATTTTAGCTAGATTATCCTCCATTTCTACAGCATCAAAAGGACAAATCTTAACGCAAAGGCCGCAGCCAATACAGGCTTTCTTGCAGACTTGACGAGTCTCCTTGGCTATGTCCAGAGAGCGGCAGGCCACCAAATATTCCCTATCAGTTTCAATAGACTCCAGAGTAATCAGATTTCGAGGGCAGGCTTTCACACAGTCCCCACAGCCAGTACACTTTTGCACATCTACATAAGGAAGGCCATCCCTCATAGTGATAGCTTCAAAGGAACAAGCCTGCTCACAATCACCCAAGCCCAAACATCCGTAGGCACAGGCCAATCCCCCTCCGGCGATTAGGTTAGCGGCCTGACAGCTTGGCAGGCCGAGGTAATTGGCTTCCCGTTTTCTTTCCTCAAACCTGGCTCCACAGTGTACCCGGGCATATAACTTAACGGTTTCTTCCACTTCCTGGCCCATAATTTCTGATATTTTAGCTGATACCTTCGGTCCCCCGGGACCACAGGGCTTAACCGCAGACTGCCCGGTTGCTAAAGCTTCGGCATAAGTCCGGCAACTGGCGAATCCACAGGCAGCACAATTTGCTCCGGGAAGAACTTTCAATAAGGCCTCAATCCGGGGATTCTCTTCCACCTGAAGTTTTTTATCGGCCAGGGAGAGAATTACAGCAAAGAGAACAGCCAGTCCAACCATAGCAGTTACGGAGATGAATAGTAAAGTTCCCATAAAAAATTCACCTTCTTAAGTTATCTTGAGATAGGTAGCCGCAACCTTTAGGTTGCGCCAATAAACGCAGGATAAAGCCTGCGGCTACCACTTTCTATGAGATTGCCACGCCTGCTTCCAGCAAGCTCGCAATGATACAAATGGGCAGATGAAGTCACCCCCCATTGAAAAGGGGAGAT
>AQRW01000031.1 GCA_000402295.1 Candidatus Aerophobus profundus SCGC AAA252-L23 | reverse complement strand
CAGCTTCCCCCACACGGGGGCTTTCGGGCGGCTTGCCAGCAGTCAAGATCTTCGAAGCGGGTGATTTTCAATGCCGTTCTTTTCGTTTATCTCGTGCGTCCGTTGGAACCGTTTGTTCTGTCGAAACCGTGCATACGTTTGTTCCGTTAGAGTTGACTGAGTGAACTTCTTGTTTGTGTTACTATTCGCCCAATTCGCTTACCCTTAAAACCTTCAATCCTTCTATCTTTCCAAAATGGGCATCGTCGGACACTAAAACCCCGTTTAAGATTATAGCTGTCGCTCCAATCACGGCGTCTGCAATCGGTATTGCATGTTTTCCTTTTATCTTACCTGCAAGCAGGGCAATCCTATCGTCGATGGGGACTATTTCAAGCGATGAAAATCGTAATTGATCTGCTCTCTGTATGGCAATTTCCTCTCCAGCTTCTCTAAAATACTTGTAATAGACCTCTATCAACATCATGTTGCTTATGAAACTATCTGTCTTGCCTTCTTCAACCATTCTGAGTAAATCTCTGATACGCTCGTGTCCTTTCTCGCCTTTGAAATAGGCAATCAATGGCATTGTATCTAATATAACCTTCAAGGTTCAACTCTCTCTCTAAATTCCCTATCCCACTCCTCTCTTAGCTCTGAAATTTCCTTTTTTATATCTCTTCCTTTCCAAATCTCTTTATCTATCCCATAAAGCTCTGAAAGAGCAGTCAGTGGCTTTAGTAATATACTCGCCTTCTCCCTCGTGACGATCAACTTGGTGCCTTTTCCTATTTTCAACTCCTTTGTTATCTTTGCTGGCAAGATTAACCGCCCCTCGGAGGTTACGCTAACAATATTTTTGTTCATGTTTTTCCACCTCATACACCTCGTTCATCTCGTTGAGACCGTTGATCTCGTGCGACCGTTTGTCTCGTGCGATCGTTGGAACCGTTAACACCGTTTATCTCGTGCGTCCGTTGGAACCGTTGAAACCATTAATCCCGTGCGACCGTTTGTCTCGTTGAAATCGTTGATTCCGTTAAAATCGTTGAAACCGTTTATCTCGTGCGTCCGTTAGAACCGTTAACACCGTTTGTCTCGTTGATTTGGTTGATCTCTTGCGGAGGTATCTAATAAAACCGGAGATTATCATAGCTGTTTTCTTAACCTGGTCGTAGATTTCGTCAAACACCTCTTTAGTGATGTAACCTTGATCAAGAGCAATATACAAGTGACTCTGGACTTCAGCCGCGGAGGCCGTAGCAATGACAGTGGTCGAAAGCGACGTCGTTGGGTCCGACGTCTTTGGGTCGTTAGTCAAAAAAGTTCACTGAGTGAACATACTCGTTGAAATCGTTTATCTCGTGCGTCCGTTAGAACCGTTAACACCGTTTATCTCGTTGAAATCGTTGAAATCGTTGATTCCATGTGTTCGTTGAAATTGTTCCTATGGTTCCTCTGTTTCATTTAGTTCGTTTGGTGAACATCGTGCTACCGCCATAGAGTCGGCAACGTCATTGTCTCGGTGGTGAAAGAAATTCATTAATGACGCTCCACATTGCTCAGGAAAAGTGTGGAGAAAGTGCGATTTGATTCTCGAGTAGAACCCATCACCTCCGGCATTAGTCCGCTCTTATGCTACCTAATGTCTCTTATCCTATGTCTTTTTGGCTCCACCACACAAAAATAATGATGCAATTCTGTTTCCGGGTATCTTTGGAGGACCCTCTCCAGTTCATTATGTGTCTTATCTATTTCTGTAGGACTACCTCGCAGTAAAATTACACCTGAAGATAAAGTTTTTTCCAGAAAGACAAGAGCACCAAAATCTTTATCTCTGGTAATAAGTATCCGACTCATCTCCTTTGTTTTTTTTAACAGGTCACGGTCTGATGTTCTGTGCATTTGGATTTGCTTCGCTGTAATAACATCATGTCCTGATTCTACTAGAAAATCAATCGTCGCTTGATAGACATCCTGATCAGTTAGGAAATTCATGTTTTTCCCAGATGGACCTCTTCAGAACGCACAATATCAGTTGCATAACGGACACAGGCCTTGGCATCTTCTATGGTTAAGTCTGGATAATACTTGGTTGTTATTTCATTGAACGAAATGCCTTCTTGCACTAATTCCAGCACATCCTCTACAGTAATCCGTGTGCCCATTATGCAGGGTTTCCCAAAGTGGACATTTGAATCAATAGTTATTCTTTCCTCATATTCTTTCTTGTGTGCCATTTTAGTTTTCTCTCCTCAATACATTTTCCGCCGCGCAGTCCATCTGGTTCCTATAGTTCATTCCGTTGATTCCGTGCGTCCGTTCCTCTCGTTTATTTCGTTCTTCTCGTTCATCTCGTTGGGGTTCACTGAGTGAACTCTTTTGTCTACTCAGTCTGGTCGGTCATTCGGTCTGTTTGGTCTGGTTCGCTGACTTCTTCGGGAAGGAATTCGGTGAAGCGGGAAAGGAGTCTGGAAACTTCTGTTAGCTTACGTCTTAATTCCCAGAGATGGTCAAAGTGAATCTCCACAGTTCTAGTGAATCTGCTTGGCTTTTGGTCCAGAGCCTGGTTCATCCGGGCAAAAAGGCCGTCCACATTAATAAAATAAGGGTTTTTCTCTTGAAGATAGTCCAGGTTACGCAGTTCATAGCGGAGTCGTTTGATGGACCACCTTTCACTTCTGATTGTCTTGATTAGCCCTTTTAGTTTTAGTTGATTCTTTTCCTGGAGCAGTTTGGGACAGCGGGCCAGAATGCGGGCGTGAGCCACGGTAAAGTGATGCTTTTTAGCCAGTTTTCCAATGGCCCAATCACCCAGCTTGAAGATAATGAGAAGTTCACTAATGTAGGATTTCTGGATACCTAAGAGAGTAGCTAATTGCACATTTTTGTAACCGTAGTTGTTTTTGAGCTTCTTGATGTAGAGGGCCTTTTCAATCGGAGCCAGGGATTTTTGCAGGGTATTGCGCAAAAGAGCAATTTCTTGAAGTTCCTTTTCTTCCATATTTTCCAGAATAAGCACCGAAACTTCCTTCAGGCCCAGGCGCTGGGCGATGGTGTAACGCTGGAAACCGTCTACTATCTGGTATTTCCGCCGAATTTGAGCAACCAGGAGTGGTTCCTTGATACCGTTTTCTTTAATGCTGAGGTAGAGTTTTTCGTTAGGCTCACCGGTGCGAGTTTTAAAGAGAGTGCAGTGGAGTTCCTTCACCTTGAAGTTAACTGGACCGGTAATGCGCATTGGTTCTCCTCCGGAGAAACCGTTTATTCCGTGCGTTCGTTTGTTCCGTTGAAACCGTTGAAACCGTTGATAAGACGAACTGCCAATGACCGGTAACTAGTAGCCACCGTCATCCCGTCCTTGGGTCATTGAGTCAAAAACAACCAAAAACTGAGATTGCCACGTCTATTTAGTCTATTTAGTCGAAGACCGACGGAACTAATGACTAAAACCCGAGCAGGCTCGCAATGACA
>AQRW01000030.1 GCA_000402295.1 Candidatus Aerophobus profundus SCGC AAA252-L23 | reverse complement strand
GTAGTAGGAAAATGAATTTGCTTTTTGGGAGGCCGCAGTTCTTTATCTATTAAATTGAAAAAGTTGTCCCATATTGATTTTTGAAAGGACCCTTCCCAACTTGCCGGGGCCGTTTTGCCGTTTTCATCAGCATATTCATCCATATTAAAAGTATGCACATGGTGACAGGAGATTTTAAGCTCGTTAATGAGACGGGCAAGTATCTGAAACTGTGGCGTGGGACCAACGGGGAGAATTAAGACTAGATTTTTTTTCTCTCTTAGTGAGCGCTGGATTCGGGTGAGAATATCCAGAGCAAACTCGAAGTAAAAACGGGAGGATTCCTCAATTACCCTGATCTTGAAATCAGGATTGGGATGCTTGGTAATATCTTCCTTTTTGATGGCTCTCGCTTTGGCACAGATTTTGCTATCCCGGAAAGGGATGAATCTGGCCAGGTTAAATTTAAAGTTATTCACCTTTGTCTCCTTTGCTATTGGGTGAGTCCAAAAGTCATTTTCAACAGTTTATGGAAATTTTTTAAGAAGTCAACTTTTGACATTAGGGGATTGATTTTGTAACATAGCTCTAAATTGAACAGGGGAAAAAGTCACCAAAACTGAAAAAAATTAATTGAGGTAAAATTATGGATAAGCTTGTGGCTAGAAAAATTTCTCTCCAGATCTCTCCAGAAAAACTAAGAGAAGACCTGGAGAAATACCGGCAAAAAGCTTTGGAGGCTGGAGCAGATGGGGCAAAGATTGTCCCAGCCAATCAGGTAGTTGTTGATGAAAGGGTGCGCATGAAGTGTTTAGTTCCACTCTGTCACCTTTATGGAGAAAGTCCGAACTGTCCTCCATATACGCCAGAACCAGAAGAAATGAGAAAAGTTTTAAGTAAGTTCAGTTACGCTATTTTTACCAGAAATGACGTGCTTCCGGTCGAGGATTTTATAGACGATGAAAAGTGGCATAGGGCCCATATGAAGCATCAGGGAAAAACACATCGTCTAGTCTCAGAGGTTGAAGCCCTGGCTTTTAACGATGGATACTATCTGGCTATGGGTTTTGCCGCGGGTGGATGCAAAACAGCTCTTTGTGGAGGGCAAATATGTCAGTTTTTGGATAGTGGTCGTTGTCGATTTCCTCTCAAAGCAAGACCGTCTATGGAGGCAGTGGGGATTGATGCCTATCGATTGGCCACCCAGGTGGGATGGGATATATATCCGGTAGCTCATCGTAATGTCGAGCTTACCTCCATTCCTTGCGCTATTTCCCTGGGTATAATATTTATCTATTAATTAAGAGGAGTTTTCTCAAAATGAAAGATATTTTAGATTTACTGGAGAATTACCTAGCCGAGGACAATCCAAGAAAATGGGCCAAGTTATCAAGTCAGATTAACTACCGTCGTCTTCACCTTATGCTTTTGAAAGAAATTTTGATCGAACTAAGGAAATTAAATCAGTCAGGCCTTAATTCCTGATTTTTCAGATATCTAATCTACTGGGAAGAGAAGAAATGGAGAAATCGAGAATTTTAGTGACCGCCAGGTCTTTTGGTAGAGCTAACCGGGAACCTCTGAGAATCTTAGAATCTCATTATTGTGAGGTAAACCAGGAGCCCGGACCTCATAATGATGACGAATTGGCGCGAAGAATTAAGGGATACCAGGCTTTAATTGTTGGATTAGATGAGGTAGGAAGGAATACTTTGAAGGAAGCCGATGACCTGAAGGTGATAGTAAAACATGGGGTAGGCCTAGATAATATAGATGTTAATGAGGCTCATCGAAGAGGAATAATTATTTCCCGAACTCCGGGAGCTAACTATGAGGCGGTGGCCGATCTTGTCTTTGCTTTGATGTTAGCTTTAGCTCGAAAGATAATTCCGGCCAGTATTTCAGCCAAAAAAGGTCTTTGGGAAGGTAACAAGTATATGGGTAGAGAGGTTTACGGCAAAACTCTTGGTATCATCGGAATAGGCCACATCGGCCAGGCAGTAGCTAGAAGAGCTCAGGGTTTTGAGATGCCTGTTTTTTATTATGATACGATAAGAAAACCTATTCTTGAGAGAAAATTCCCGGTAAAAGCAGTAAAGTTATTACAATTGCTCAGAGAATCAGACTTCATTACTGTCCATTTACCTCTTTCTTCCTCCACCCGCAATTTTTTGGCCAGAGAGGAATTATCTCAAATTAAGAAAGATGCCTATTTAATAAATACTTCCCGAGGAGAAATAGTTAACGAGAGAGATCTTTATGAAGTTTTGAAGGAAGGCCATTTAGCCGGAGCCGCCGCCGATGTATATTCGCGGGAGCCTCCGGGAGATGACTTTCCCTTGTTTAAGCTGAATAATTTTCTGCCTACTCCTCACATTGGCAGTTACACTAAAGAAGCAAATAAGAGAATGGGAGTTATGGCCGCTGAGGAAGTAATAAGAGTTCTTCAAGGAGAAAAAGCTCGCTATGCCCTGAAAACAAAATAAAAGCCTTTATGATTATTTTAGGGAGGTATATTGATGAGGGAGTTAGCAATTAGAGCCGGAAAAGAGGCCGGCCAAATACTAATGGATAACTTTGGTAGGGCTCACAAAATTACCAAGAAGAGTGATAGAGAATTAGTAACCAATGTTGATCTGGAGGCTCAGGCAAAGATAATTAGCCTGATTAAGGAGAAGTATCCCCATCACAGTATTTTATCCGAGGAGCGCCCGGCTGAAGAGAATCACTCAAAATACAGATGGATAATTGATCCCCTGGACGGGACCCATAATTACATCCATAAAGTGGGAATTTTCGGAGTTTCCATAGCTCTGGAATGGGAAGGAGAAATAGTTTTGGGAGTTATTTTCCTACCAGTTACGGCAGAGTTATATGTTGCTGAAAAGGGTAAGGGAGCTTATCTTAACCATGAGAGGATTGCGGTTTCTCAAAGAGACCTGCCTCAGGCCTCCATGGTTTACGACAGCAGCCTGCAGTATAACCAGAAGATTATGTTGACTAATCTTGGTAAGTTGGCGAACAGTGTTTTCAATGTGAGGATGTTTGGCTCCAGTGCCCGAAGTCTTTCCTTTATAGCCAGTGGCCGGATTGATTTACAAATAGAGTATCATGACAAACCCTGGGATTTCTCCGCCGGAGCTCTCATCGTAGAGGAGGCCGGAGGGAAAGTAACAAACTTTCAGGGTAATCCCTGGACTCCTCAGATCAAGCAGTATATTGCTTCTAATAATAAAATACACCGGGATATTTTAAGAATATTGCAGGAGAGATAAAAGGGAATACCTCACTAAACAGGAGAAAGAAGGGTAGGGGAGAAGAAATATAGAGAAGGAGGGTCTAATGATGAAATTGATAAAAGTAGGAGTATTGGTGGGAATATTTATGGTGGTTGGCGCAGGAGCCTCATTTGGAGTAGAGGAGGC
>AQRW01000029.1 GCA_000402295.1 Candidatus Aerophobus profundus SCGC AAA252-L23 | reverse complement strand
GACCCTACTGACACATATCGAAAGTGGGTTTGACAAAAACAACAGGTAAGCGAGAATAAAGACCGAAACAGCTACCAAGAAACTCTGAAGACTCGATTTGTCTTGAAAGAACAAGAGGTACGTCCAGTAAGAGAGGTTGCAGTGCTTTGGTTTGGTCAACATACCTGCATTGCAACAAGAAAATAGAGAGGCTAAGATGAATGATCTGCGATCTTTCCAAGAAACTGAGCAGGAGTTCAAGCACAGACGAGAGTTCAAAATGGCTTACAACACCCTTCAAGAAATAATAACAAGCAAGGTTGAATCACCAGACAAAGTACTTTCCCTGCACCAGAGTACCTATTTTAGACTCCTGAAATCTTTCTATCATTTAGAAAAGCTGGAAGAATTGAGGTTTTCCTCAGAAAAATCCGTTCAACTTCTGCAGCTGATATTTGTTCACTACGAAGAACTTCTTTCTTCACTGCTCAGTAGCATTGATGCCGTTGCCTATGAAATAAACGAGGTTTATGAACTAAATCTCGGTAGTAGGGACGTAGAGATCTATAAAGTCACAGATGAGCTTCCTGAAAGCCAACTGAGTGACCTCTTACAAAGAGAAATACAGTCACGGGATAGGAACCACTGGTATCGGAGGTTAAGACGGCAAAGAAACATCGCTATTCATAGACCGAGCAAGCTGTTGGAAGCTGTAATTCAGGCAAAGCCAGACATAGACAGGGAAGAAATTAAGGAAGATATCGTTGCGGGGAAAGCAAGGATTTTTGAGGATTCACACCTCTATTACGAGTCCACTGAGTCATTAATCACAAGGGTATACCAGCGTGTCAAACACAGAATCATAGGAAAAGAGGTATTTTGCAGGAAAGATATAAAAGGACAACTTCTTTGGATGGCAGACTGTCCTTATTGCAAGACCTTGATTGCCTGGCGTGAGAAAAGAACTGCTGAGAATTGGCCTACAGACGAGGAAAAAGCAGGGTATGATCTTGTCAATATTGAGAGAGAAGTCACTGCAAGATCCCTCGTAGAACGAGGACACATAAAGATAGATGAAGATAATATCGATGTAGAGGATACAGTATGTATCTTGGAGAAACTCCCTACCCCTGTTTGTCCAGGATGTGGGGCAAGAGTTGTTGCTGTCCATGATTATTTGGACGGGAACATCAACGAAGTCTTAGAGTGGGCAGGGGATTATCTGCCACTAAGCATTAGTGAAGAGATTTTAGGGTCTGACCGTTTCTGGGAGCAGGAGGACATTTTGTTTGGTGAACCATCCAGGATTGTGAAGAGAAGACGTCGTGGGGGTGGATTGATAAGATTTGTCGAGAGAAAGGCCAAAAATCCCAAGCTGATTGATGAATACAAAGGAAAGAAAATCTATGAGCGGCGAAGTCTATTTTCCGGTGAGTGGGAGTCGGTTCCTGGTGGGAATGAACTGAACGGAGGCCCAATGAGGGAATTCATGGAATGGTCAGACCCTGCCTATTTGTTCTTTAAGGACAGAGATAAAGCCATATCGGTGCTCGAAGGGCTAGCAGCTGATGAATATTATAATCAAGGCAATATTGCAGAAGCCAAAAAGCTTTATGAGAAATCGCTTAGGTGTAATTCTGAAAATGGGTATTCATTGGTCGGCTCGGGCAAAATAGATCTGCTAGAGGGAAAAGAGAAAGAAGGAATTGCTAAATGCCTAAGGGCGGGAGAAATTAATAAGAAGTGCTACTTTTCTGACATTGCCCTTGTATTCTATGAGAGAGAGAATCTGGATAAAGCAAGAGAGTGGTTTGAGAAAGACTTTGACAACGAGAATACTGCAACAACGGCATACAACTTAGGAGTTACTGCTCTAGGACAAGACGATGTCAAGCAGGCTATCCAGTGGTTTCGCCGATCTCTCGAACTAGACCCTGAGGATTGGGATTGCTACCTAATCCTCGGTAAGCTTCGTGAAGAAGCTGGCAAAACGGATGAAGCCATAAGGATACTGGAACAAGGGATGGATAGAGTAATAGATACCAAAAGAGGGTCGTTCTTTTACAAGGACCAAGAAAAGGCAGAAGAAATGTATTCTTCATTAAGGGAACTGCAAAAAAAGAAGGGAAAATAGTAATTGTCTGTTCTGGGTGATGAACAACAATTATGTTTCCCGGTTACAGATTCCGGAACAAATCTACCACCTATTCCGGAGGAAAGTTACCACTTTTTTCGAAAACCACGGAGTGACATTCTCCCCACCCGTAAGGGGTGGGGCATCCGGCAGTAACCCTTCATGACTGGTGGTTACCATGCCAACTATTCATATTTCCTTCAAAAAAGACTAAGATACTCCTGTATGATGAATAAATAGAAAGGAGGTATCATTAAATTCCCAACCGGAGAGTGAGCATGAGAAAGATTGGAGAGATAGCTTGCCTCTATGAGGAGTGTGGGTTAAGTAACCACCAGGTAATCTCACTTCCATATTTCCAGAAAGAAAGGTACTGTTTATGGAAGTTTGCCAATTTGTTCAGTTACTATGTTGCTGGGAATATGCCAAGTCTTTATGGGCTTCATTACCTCAAGAGGAATCCCAAGGGGGCTGTAGATGGCTAAGTGCTCTGTCTTAACATTGACTCCCGGCGAATTTTGAGATCTCACCAGTAGTGGTGGAAAAAGTGGATATTCCGGCATGTTCAAAGGGATAAACTCTGGGGATGATGTTCGCAGAACTTACTCATCTCAAAGAGGTATCTGTATGAAGGAGAACTCTGGAATGACGGATATTTTGTCAGAACTACCGCAGATAAAGTTACCTCTGAGATAATAAGAATGGGGTGGACCCCATCGGTCGGACACCGATTGGCGTACAAATAGACCCCTGGTTCCTTCTTTTGCTCAGTAGTCCATTTGACATCTCGTCTAAAACTTTGACAAAACCGTGTCTTGGCCATATAATACTTCAGTCCATATGATAAACATAGAAATCAATCTTTGGCAATAATAATTTGATGGTGATTGAATGCTAATATTTGAATGGGATCACCAAAAGGCCAAAAGTAATCTAGTAAAACATGGGGTCTCTTTTGAGGAAGCAAGTACAGTATTTCAAGACCCTTTATCTTTAACCATAGATGATCCTTTGCACTCCATAGATGAGAAGCGAATGGTTCTTATGGGAATGTCACACAAAGATAGATTAAAAGATGAATTATGAAAACAATGAGGAATGATCCAGATATGCTAAAAGAGTACGATTTCAGCCAAGGTGTGAGGGGCAAGTATGCAAAA
>AQRW01000028.1 GCA_000402295.1 Candidatus Aerophobus profundus SCGC AAA252-L23 | reverse complement strand
GAAGTGGGCGCTGGGACAGTAAAGATTGTTAAACTGGTTCATAAGAAGAATACTGTAAGATTAAAGGCTTTGGGGCAGATGGAAATTCCGCTATTGCACCGAGGGGGAGATATTTCCCAACAAACAGGTGTTATTAGCGGCGTTCTGAGGAGTCTATTGGATCGTTACCAGGTTAGGTCGAGACAAATCGTTTCCGGGGTAGGAGGAGAATCGGTCGTGGTACGCAAAATTAAAGTTCCCTATATGAAAGAATCTGAGCTTCAACGGGCTATTCAATGGGAGGCAGAAGAATATATTCCTTACCCGATAAATCAAGTTTCTCTCGGCTTCGATATTTTAAACGTAGATCCACCCGGCCAGGAAAATAGAGAAATATCTTTATTGCTGGTGGGAGTGAAGAATGAGACTATTCAAAATCATATTCAGATTCTCCGAGCATCTGGAGTCTCGTGTCAAATAGTAGATGTAGATGCTCTGGCGTTGTTTAACTCATATGTGTGGTCAAATCCTCAGGATAACAAAGGGGTAGCCCTGCTGGAAATTGGTTATCGTCGAACAGATATCGTTCTTATCGGAGAAAACCATCCCTTTTTAGTAAGGAGTGTTGATTTAGGAGGATTTCACCTTACTCGGGCTTTATCTGAAGAGCTGGGGATAAATTACACTGAGGCTGAAAGGGTCAAAAAAAAATATGGGCTGTTGGGGGTGAAAGAAGAATTAGTTACCTCAGAAGATGAGAAAAAGGATGAAGAGGTAAAAACAAAGGTGGATGAAATAATCCGAAAAACTCTGGAAGAATTAGTCGGCGAAATTATTCATTCTTTCGAGTATTATTCTTCTCATACAGAAGGTACACCGATTAGAAAGTTGGTTTTAAGCGGTGGTACAGCTTTACTAAAAAATGTTGACCGATTTCTTTCAGAAGAACTGGGGGTTCCGGTAGAAATGGCCAATCCCTTCAAGAGAGTAACTTGTGACCCGAAAAGGTTTTCCTCGGAGTCGCTTACCCAGATTGGGCCAGTATATGCAGTTACTTTGGGATTGGCTCTTCGGAAAATTAGCTCTTATGATTGAGATTAATTTACTTTCCAAGGAAATAGTCCAAAGGAAAAAGATTAAGGCATTTGTAGGTTTTGTTTCTATTTGTGCATTGGTTTCTTTGGCGATATGCGCGCTGTGGTTTGTCACTTTGACTCAGGAAGTATCCCGATCTCAGGATAGACTCAAATCAACTAAAGAAAAGGTGAGGCAGTATCAACCTACTCTTGAGGAAATTAAGAAATACCAAGGAGAGATATCTCAAGTACAATCAAGACTGAATGCTATAGAGAATCTTACCTTTGGACAATCGGCATGGGCCCGGATTCTCTTGGAAATAAGCCGTGCTCTACCAGAGGATGTTTGGCTGAAGAAGGTAAATGAGATTAAAGTTGAAGAGATAAGGTTTCTAAACATAGAGGGGTTTAGCCTGGATCAGACTTTAGCCGTGGCTAACTTTATGGAAAACCTGTCTTACTCACCTCTTTTTGAAGACACTCGTTTTTATAATCTTACCAGGGAAGAGACTGAGGGGATTCCGGTAATGCAATTTCGTATCAGTTGTAGGTTAACAGGTTTCGTCCCCGGTACAGGAGTAGCAAATTGATTTTTAGCTTCAAGGGAAGGTTGCTAGTAGGAATTGGGATCTTCCTGGGGGTAATTCTTGTATTTTACTGGCTATTTTACCTTCCCCAAACAGTCCGTGTTTATACGGTTGAGGCAGAAATAAGGCGTGAAAATGTCAGGATAAGGGAATTGGAACGTAAGACAAAAGAATTATCTGAGGTGAAAGAGAAATATCAGGAGTTAACCAACAAACTGGCTCAGGCAGAAATTCTTCCTCTTACAGAAAAAGGATTTCACAATTTTCTTCATGAATTAGGATTGAGAGGAGAAATTTATGGCATTAGTTTTCTCAATCTGTCTCCCAAATCTACTATTTCCGGTGAATACTATGACTCTATTCCTATAGAAATTACTCTTCGTAGTACCTATTATAGTCTTGGAATGCTTCTTTTTGCCTTAGCTGAACAACAGAAAGAAATACCTTTTACTATTGATGATATTAGTATTACTGCTCTGGAAGGGGAAGAATTACGCCATCCGGGAGATAGTTATTCTCATTCTATTCGGGCCAATTTGACCGTCTCTCTTTATTTATATAAGGAGAGTTCTCTGTCTTCCTATGAGAGCCCGGAGGAAATACTGAAAGAGAGTTTGGAAAAGAAAAAGATCATTAACCAAAAACCCGAGAAGAGAAAATAATGAAGCTCATTTCAGTTCTTGCTTTAGCGATTTTTTTGAATCTTACTTCCCTATTTTTTCTGAGAACCGAAAGAACGGAAGGAAAGACTTCTAACGAACTTTCCTCTTTGGTCCTTCATTATGAAAAGGAAGAGAGGGACCCTTTTACCTCGCTGCTGCGACTAAAAGAAGAGAAAATGAGGGAGAAGGAGGAGCAAGTGCTTCCTGCTTCTCCGGAATTTCCGTTGGCTATGTCTAAAAAATTGGTTACCAATAGTGATTTTGAGTTGTTAGGGATAGTCTGGAACCTGGATGGAGCAGTAGTGCTACTGGCGAAAGATGGTTTGCCGCGGGGACCGTTTAGAGAGGGTCAAAGAATCGAGGGGACGCCCTATCGAGTTGTCCGCATCGAGGGAAAAATCGGGGAAGTGCTTCTCTGGGCAGATAATGAGATTATTCGATTAACATTTAGCCATTAAGATTTAGAAGGGGGTCAGGATGAAGTGCTGGAGATCTCTCTTGATAATAGCCGTGGCAGGATGTCTGATTGTAAACGTATCTGTTTTGTCTTTGGCTGCAGAAGTTACTCCCATTGAAGAAAAAACTGTTTCTCTGAACCTGAAGGATGCCGACTTAAAAGACGCACTTCGTCTTATCTCAGCTCAGACGGGAATTAATATTATTAGCCTCCCGGGTGTCTCCGGAAAGGTTAATGCTTATTTTGAGCGTCCCCTTCCAGTTTTAAAAGCTCTGGAAATCATCCTTAAGGCTAATTTCTGCCAGATGGAAATGATAGATAATCTTATCCGTATCTCTCCGATTAAGATTATCTTATTCCAGGAAAGCTTGACCCTGCACTACGGCCTGGCTTCATCTTTAAGTGAGTCTATC
>AQRW01000027.1 GCA_000402295.1 Candidatus Aerophobus profundus SCGC AAA252-L23 | reverse complement strand
CTTTTCTCCGGGGTTTCCTCCTCCTGAGTCCATCCTGGGGTAGCTAACAGAAGAGCCACCAGGGTCAAAAATATTAGTTTTTTCATTTTTGTCCCAAAAAGGAAATTCCTATACAATCAAGTTACCAAAGTTATATTGTAATAGGCCTTGGTATCATGTCAAACTTCTATTCACATAACCGGAGTTTCCTCAAAATTTTGATCGAAAATACATACATCTCAAGATAGTTCTCCCCTCCTAAATTACTTAAAAGTTGACAAAACTTGACAAAAGATAAACATAGTTTTAACATATAAAGGAGGGAATCTGGAGGTAAAGAAGGAAACATCAAAAAAAGGGGAGAAAAAATGAAAAAAGCTTTGCTGTTCAGTATGGTAATTATTTTGGTAGGTTCTCTTCTTCCTTCAGCTTTAATTGCTGAAACCCGGGCCGAGAAACAATTTTTCTTTGCCCAGGGGCTGTTTGAAGAGGGAAAATTTGACCTGTCTGCCCAGCAGTTCGGGGAATTTATTCAGGAATTCCCAGAAAATAAAAACTGTGATAGGGCTCAGTTTGGAATAGGAATGTCTTTCTGGCAACTTGGCGAGTACGCCAAAGCAGCCGGAGCTTTTGAAAAACTACTATTTGACTATCCCATAAGTGAACTGGCTGATAAATCCCTTTACCAAGAAGGAGAGTCTTATTATCAATTAAAAGAGTACAATAAAGCTATTTCTGCTTACCAGCGATTTATCAAAGAGTATTCTGAGAGTGAATTTCTTCCTTATGTTCTCTATTCTCTGGGGTATATTTATTTTTCCCGGGGTGAGGACGAAAATGCTTTGAGAGCTTTTGAAAAAATAAAAAAAGAATTTTCTCACTTTCCTTACCATTCCCAGGCCAGTTATAACATGGCCCAAATTCACTACCGCAATCAAAAATTCGAAAAAGCTATCGAGGAATTCACCTTTTTAATTGATAACTATCCTGAGTTCCCCTACCTCAATGATGCTTATCAAAAAAGAGGTTTCTCGTATTTCCAACTGAAAAAATTTGAGCAGGCCGAGGTAGATTTTCGCCAGATTAACCTTCACTACTGGCAAGGAGAGGCCCTATATCAACTGGAAGAGTATAAAGAGGCCCGAGCGGCCTATCAGACCGAACTAAAAGACTCAGATAGCCCCTGGAGAGCAGAGGCATCGCTGGGAATTGCTTACACTTACTACCAGGAAGATAATTATTCTCAGTCTGCCGGAGCTTTTCAGAATTTCATTAATTCTTTTCCCACCTCTCCCAATCTTGCGGAAGCTCAGGTCAGACTGGGAGATTCTTACTATTACCAGCATGATTTCCAAAAGGCCGAAGAGGCCTATCTGAATGTACCCAGAGTCTACCCGGAAAGTGAATTTATGGATGATGCTCTCTTTGGAGCAGCTTATTGTTACTTTGACACCGGCAAATTTGATCTGGCCGCTTCTTATTTTAAGAAAGTGGCTGAGGATTTTCCTCAATCAGAGTTTAAACCGGAGGCTACCTTTATGGTGGGAGAAAACTTGTCTAACCTTTCAAAATACGCTGAGGCCCTTCCTTATTTTCAGAAGGCCCTTCCTATTTACCAAGATTCTGCCCGAGCCCAATATGAAATAGGTTGGTGCTATCTGGGACAGGATAAATTCCTCCAGGCTTTTAATGAATTTGAAAAAGTCGTGCAGAATTATCCCACTTCTCCCTGGGTGGACGATGCTCTTTTAGAGGAAGGAAACTGCCTTTTTAATCTCAAGGAGTTCCACCAAGCCATCGAAGCTTATACCAAGCTGAAGGAGGAATTTCCCAACTCCAATTTAGTCCCCTCGGCTCTTTATCAGAAAGCCGCCTCTTACTTCAAATTGGGTGATTATTCAAGTGCTCGCCGTAGTTATCAGGAATTTCTCCTGGGTTATTCCAGAAATGCCAATGCTCCCAGTGCTCAGTACGCTATTGGCTGGAGTTATTTCAACCAGAAAAATTACCCCGATGCCAGAAGTTCTTTCCAGGAAGTAATTGATAAATACCCCACAGAAAGAGATCTAATTATTGGAGCTCAATATATGGTGGCCAACTGCCTCTACAATGAAAAAAACTACTCCGGGGCCCTCAAGCCTTATCAAGAGATAGTCAATAAATATCCCCGAAGTAATCTGGCGCCGGCGGCTCTTTTTAGAATGGGAGAGTGTTATCAGAATCTAAATCAGGAAGAAAAAGCCGTAGATTCCTGGCGGGCGGCTGTGGACGACTACCCTGACTTTGAAGAAGCAGATGCTTCCCAGGTTAAAATAGCCAACTATTATCTGAAAAAAGTTCAATATCAGGAGGCTGTCCGGGAATGGGATAAACTAATCAAGAAATTTTCCCGGAGTTCCTACCTTTCTTTGGCTTACTACTGGATTGGTTATTCTAACTTTCAGATGAAAAAATATCAGGCCGCTCAGACTTACTATGCTCAATTTGTCAAACTCTTTCCGGATAACCCCCAGTTAGGAGAAGTCTATTACCGTTTGGGAAACTCTCTGTTTATGCAGGGAAAATACGAGGAAGCGGTTAACTCTTACGGAGAAGCTTTGAAAATCAGTAAAGAAAGAGATATTTTATTGAACTCTATTTACAGTACTGCTTTATCCTGGGAAAATCTGGGTGACTGGACAAAAAGCGCCGAGACTTTTCAGAAATTCTTGGGAGAGTATCCGAAAAGCGAACTGGTTCCTCCGGCTCATTTGAAACTGGCCAATTCTTTATTTCAACTAAAAAAATATGCTCAGGCTCGAGATCATTACAACTGGATTATAAAAGGTAGTGAAGAAACTGAGTTAGCCGTAGAAGCCCAATACAGGATAGGAGATTGTTGGTTCAATGAGAAAAATTATGACAAAGCCCTAGTGGAGTACTTGAGAATCCCCATTCTTTATCCTCAGTATACGGAATGGGCTATTAAGGCTAAACTGCAGGTTGGTCAGTGTTATCAGGCCCTGGGGAAAATAAAAGAGGCCAAAACTACTTACCAGGAAATCCTCCAGGAGAAGTCTCTGGAAAATAAATGGCGGGAAGAAGCAAATAAGAGACTACAAAACTTGTAAGACGAACCGGGGGGGACAAAAATGAAAAAACTAATATTTTTGACCCTGGTGGCTCTTCTGTTAGCTACCCCAGGATGGACTCAGGAGGAGGAAACCCCGGAGAAAAG
>AQRW01000026.1 GCA_000402295.1 Candidatus Aerophobus profundus SCGC AAA252-L23 | reverse complement strand
TCATTATAGCCAACCAAACCTACAGGTTGACAAGCTCTGGTTATTTATTATTGTTTGTGCGGAAAAGGAGGAAGCTGGTGTCACTGGAAAACAAAGCTGTGTTAATAGTGGTTGATGGTCTGGGGGATAGAGCGGTCAAGGATGGTAAAACTCCTCTACAATTGGCCAATAAGCCTCATCTGGACAAGTTAACCAGGGAAGGTTCGACTGGTCTTATGAATACTCTGGGAGTAGGGGTAATTCCGGGGAGTGATACGGCCCATCTGGCCATATTGGGGTATGATCCGGCAGTTTATTACAAAGGCAGAGGTCCTTTTGAGGCTCTGGGAGTGGGGTTTGACCTTAAGGAAGGTGATGTAGCTTTTCGATGCAACTTTGCCACTGTAGATGATAGTTTCAGGGTGGTAGACCGCCGAGCCGGCCGACTGAAGGATGAAGGTCCGGAATTGGCTGGATCCCTGCAAAATCTGGAAATTGAGGGTGTCGAGGTTATTTTTCTTCCTTCTACTGAGCACCGGGGGACCTTGATTCTCAGAGGAGAAGGAATTTCTGCAGCAGTTTCTGATACTGATCCCCATTCTGCCGAGATTATTCCACCTCTCCAGTCAATGCCTCTAGGCGGTGACGATGCCGCCAGACGAACTGCCCGTATTGTTAATAAGATGGTGCGAAGAAGCTATGATCTCCTCTCTTCTCATCCTCTCAATAAGGAAAGACAGAAACAAGGAAAACTACCGGCTAATGTTCTTCTTACACGGGGAGCAGGAATTTTCCAAAAGGTTAAATCTATCAAGGAGAAATATGGATTTACTTCCTGTTGCATCGCCGGGTCGGCACTTTATAAAGGAGTGGCTCGCTACGCTGGAATGAAGATTCTCTCGGTGAAGGGTGCTACCGGAAGGGTTGATACTGATGTGCGAGCCAAGGCCGAGGCGGCCCGGAAAGCCCTGAAGCAATTTGACTTTGTTTTTCTTCACATCAAAGGGGCAGATAACGCCAGCCACGACGGGAATCTGGAAGCTAAACTTCTAATGATAGAAAAGTTAGACTTGTTAGTCAGTATACTCAGTCAGGAGGAGGCTTGCCTTATTATAACGGCTGACCATAGTACCCCTATTTGTGTGAAAAGACATAGTAGTGACCCAGTTCCGGTATTGGTTTACGGAGATTCTGTTAGAAAAGACAGGGTAACCTCATTTGACGAGATTTCTGTAGCCAGTGGCTCTCTTGGTCAGATAACCGGTCTGGAGTTAAATAAAATAATTGTTGACTTAATGGGTTTTGGGCATATGATGGGGTCGTGAGTTTATTTCTGAAGAGCAACGAGAGAGACTTGTTTTCCAAAAAATAAAGGAGGTGAAGTAAGATGGTGGAAGTGCAGGTAGTTAATGTAGCTATTGATTTAAAAACTAAGATGCCAGTAATTGTTCTGCAGGAAAAAAAGGGAGAGAAAACATTGCCTATATGGATTGGACTTTTTGAGGCTCAGGCAATTGCGCTGGCCCTGGAAAATGTCAAGCCCCCGCGTCCTCTTACCCATGATTTAGCCAAGTCCCTGATTGAAAAGCTTCGGGGAAAAGTTGACCGGGTGGTAATTAATGATTTAAGGAATAATACTTTTTATGCGCGGATAATTATGAAGCAAAATGGTGAAAACTTCCAGATTGATTCTCGACCCAGTGACGCTATTGCTCTGGCCCTGAGGTTAAAAGTACCCATATTTATCGAAGAGATGGTTCTGAATAAGGTTGTCAGTAGTAGTGGTATCGCCGGTGCTCCTATTGGAGAGAAGGACGTTGAGGACTTCAGGAAAAAACTCCGCGATTTGAAGCCGGAAGATTTTGCTTAATCATGTCGTAGATATTTTGGTCCGGGAGATGGCGGTTAAGCCAGGCTAAAATTTCCCTTGTTGAAAGAGAAACATTTTTCTTTAAAAAACCCGGAAAAGATGGGTAAGGTTATTATTGGGACCTCGGGCTGGTGGTACGAACATTGGCGGAAAGTTTTTTATCCGCCGGAAATGAAGAAAAATGAGTGGTTTTCTCATTATGCTTGCTCCTTTGACACGGTCGAGGTAAATAGTTCCTTTTACCATTTACCCTGGGAAAATGTGATTAAGGGATGGATTCGAAAGGCGCCACCTGACTTTAAATTCACCCTGAAAATGTGGCGTCGAGTTACTCATTACAAAAAACTTAAAAATACGGCGGATGACCTGGAGATATTTTTTGACCGCATTAAGCCCTTGCAAAGCCACTTAGGTGCTATTCTCTATCAATTACCTCCTTCCTTAAAATATGATTTACCTCTCCTGGAGGATTTTCTGAAAACTTTACCTCATCAATTCGATCAGGTTGTTGAATTCCGACATACATCCTGGTTGAACGATAATACTTACTCTCTCCTCAAGAAATATAATCTGGGGTTCTGTATCATTAGTATGCCTGATTTCCCGGAGGTTATAGAGCTTACCGCTAAGATTAGTTATATTCGCCTCCATGGGCGGGAAATCCTTTATGGTTCCTCCTATTCAGATGAAGAGCTAAAAAAGTGGGCTGCTTGCATAGGTGATTTTCTTGAGAGAGGGGTAGAAAAAGTTTATGCTTATTTTAATAACGACTACCGTGCTTACGCCGTATTTAATGCTCTTCACCTGAAGGAATTTTTCCCTTAGATTTTACCAGAATCCTTCTTTAGCATCCATTGTTGAATCAAAATAAACAATCCTGCTGCCATAATAATGTCTCCCGGACTGAGGACTTTGGGCCGAGGGTAGGGTGGAGGTAAAACAATTATGTCAGATAAAAATTTGAGCCGAGTTTGTTCAGTTAAGGCAGAATGAAGGACATAGGTTTTGCTTTGGAGAAGAGGGAGAATTCCTTTTAGTTTTGCCTGGATTGCTCCTTCAACCCAAACAGGCATGTGCCCGCCGTTAGCTAAAATAACTACAAAATTAAGAAAGATGCCCACTCCAATGAGAAGAAATCCCTTTATTGGTCGATTGTACCAAATCACTATCAGGAGAAGGATATAAGAAAGAATATGGAGGGGAGGACCTGCCCAGATAAGAAATGTTAATCCCTTCTCTCCCAAAGTTGCCAATACGCACTGTATCAAAAAGGCTGTCAGTATTAGTTCCCACTTCTTAAGGGATACTAATTC
>AQRW01000025.1 GCA_000402295.1 Candidatus Aerophobus profundus SCGC AAA252-L23 | reverse complement strand
GATTGCAGAGACTTGTCCAAGCTTCTCTTTAGATTGCGTAGCCTGTTTAAAACCAAAGCCCAGAGCGAAGCGAAGGGAAAGTGAGGAATCTCGTTCCTCGCAATGACAGATGAGGAGTCCCACATTTTTTAGGAAAACTAAACTATTACAAATTTTGGTCATTGGATATAATGCTTAGGTATTCTAGTAAACAAATTAAGGTAGGGAAGGTAAAGGTCGGCGGCGGGGCCCCTATCGTTGTCCAGGCAATGACCAAGACCGATAGCGAGGATCTGGAGTCTACTTTTGCTCAAGTTAAAAAGCTAAGTCAAGCTGGAGCCAAGATTATCAGACTGGCTCTGCCCACCCTTAAATCAACTAGAATAATTCCTATAATCAAAGAAAACATAGAAACTACTCTGGTTGCCGATATCCATTTTGATTACCGAATAGCTTTGGAGGCTATAAATCAAGGGATTGATAAGGTTAGAATAAACCCGGGAAATTTGGAGAAAGAAGATATTCTTCAGATAGTTAACCGGGCCAGGGAGAAGAAAATCCCCCTACGAGTAGGGGTTAACTCTGGATCTCTGGAAAAGGAATTACAAAAAAGAGTCAGGAACTCTTCCAAAAATGAAACTAAAATTTTAGCCGAAGCTATGGTGCAAAGCGCCTTGGAAACCATAGAATTTCTGGAAAGGGAAAGGTTTTTTGATATTGTTATCTCCTTGAAAAGTCCCGATGTTTCCACTACTATTTTGGCCAACAGGCTCATGGCCGAAAAGATTTCTTATCCTCTTCACCTGGGGATAACGGCCGCGGGACCTTTATCTTACGGAATTATCAAATCATCACTGGCTCTGGGAGCTCTTCTCTCTCAGGGGATAGGGGACACTATCCGGGTTTCCCTTACCGCTGATCCGGTGAAAGAAGTGGAGGTAGCCCGAGAGATTCTCCAATTCCTGCACTTGGCTGATGAAGGGCCGGTCTTACTTTCCTGTCCTACCTGTGGAAGGTGTAAAGGGGAAGTAAAATTAATAGTGGAAAAACTTTTGCCGCAGATCAAAAATCTGAGTATACCTTTGAAAATTGCCGTCATGGGCTGTGAAGTAAACGGACCGGGAGAAGCTAAACAAGCGGATATTGGGATTTTCTGTACCCACACCGGCGGAGTTTTATTCCGAGAGGGCAAGTTTTTAAGAAGAGTAAAAAAGAAAGAAATGGTGGAGGCGCTAATAAAAGAAATTGAGTTATATGCCTCTCGATTCTCCCAGAAAATTTTCCAGAAAACTCAAGATAGCGAATGAAAGTAAGAGATAAGAGATGACCAAGTATATTTTTGTCACCGGCGGAGTTCTTTCCTCCTTGGGGAAGGGAATAGCCTCAGCTTCTATTGGAACCCTACTGAAAAACCGGGGATTGAAAATTAGTATGCTGAAGCTTGATCCTTATCTCAATGTAGACCCCGGAACGATGAACCCTTACCAACACGGAGAGGTTTTTGTGACCCGGGATGGGGCTGAGACTGACCTGGATTTGGGGCACTATGAACGCTTCGTGGGAATACAACTTTCCTATTACAACAATGTCACCACCGGGCAGATTTACAGCTCGGTAATTGAAAAAGAGAGAAGGGGTGACTATCTCGGTGGAACGGTGCAAGTTATTCCCCACATTACCTCGGAAATTCAGGAAAGAATAAAAATAGTAGCCCGACGGGATAGAGCCGAGGTAGTCATCACCGAAATTGGAGGCACTGTGGGGGATATCGAATCCCTTCCTTTTTTGGAAGCTATCAGACAATTTCGATTAAAGAAAGGCCGGGAAAATACTATTTTCATTCATCTAACTCTTCTTCCTTACATTCCCTCCTCGGGAGAGCTAAAGACTAAACCAACTCAACACAGCGTGGGAAGATTAAGAGAAATTGGGATTCAACCAGATTTTATCCTCTGTCGAACACATACTCCTTTAACCCTGGAGGCTCGCAACAAAATTTCTCTTTTCTGTAATATAGAGAAGCAGGATGTTATCCAGGCTATTGATGTGGAGAACATATATGAGGTTCCTATTCACTTTGAAAAAGAAGGTCTGGCCGATAAGATTCTCAAAAAACTAAATTTAAGCGCAAGGAGAAGAAATTTAAATGAATGGAGCAACTGGGTAAAAAGAGTTAATTCTCCTGGCGGGGAAGTGAACATCACCGTGGTTGGTAAGTACGTGACCATGAAGGATACTTACAAGAGTATAAACGAGGCTTTTACTCATGCTGGGGCGGTTCATCGAGTCAGAGTTAAACAGAGGTGGCTGGAAGCGGAAGAAGTGGAGAAAGACCCGGAAAACTTTCTGGCCGGCTCTCAGGGAATTTTAGTCCCGGGGGGGTTTGGATTAAGAGGAATGGAAGGAAAAATAAAAGCCATTCAGTACGCCAGGAAACACAAAATCCCCTTTCTGGGAATATGTCTGGGGATGCAATGCGCCATAATCGAATTTGCCCGTAACGTGGCCGGACTAAAAACAGCTAATAGTACCGAATTTGATTCTCACACCTCCTATCCCGTAATTAACTTGCTGGCCAGCCAGAGAAAGGTTAAAAGGAAAGGAGGGACAATGAGACTGGGGGAGTATCCCTGCAGACTCCAAGAGAATACTTTCAGTTTTGAAGCCTACCAAAAAGAGATAGTTTTTGAGCGTCACCGTCATCGATATGAAGTAAATAATGCTTTCCTAAAAACTTTGACCAATTGCGGGCTAAGAATCGCCGGAGTTTATCCTAAGGAAGACCTGGTAGAAATAATTGAACTAAAAGACCATCCCTGGTATGTAGCAACACAGTTTCATCCCGAATTTACCTCCCGGCCCAACTTTCCCAGTCCCTTATTTAGAGATTTCATTAAGGCAGCTATTAGCCACAAGTCCGTGGGGTCAGGTTTTCACATTTGACAACCAACTTTGCCGGAAAAGAATGGTAGCCGCAGGCTTTAGCTCTACCCTGATAGTGCTTATTCTATGTTCTATCTCATGAGATTGCCACGTCGCTA
>AQRW01000024.1 GCA_000402295.1 Candidatus Aerophobus profundus SCGC AAA252-L23 | reverse complement strand
GCTGGTAAGGGAGAAATGATTGCAGTTATAGCAGCTTATCCTCCTTCTCTATACGAAAGTGTTTTATGAGTTGGTAGAAAATATCAATATTTAGGGGTCAAAGGAGGAAATTAAGAGAGAAATAGTTAAAGTAGTCATTGATCCTGAAAAAGGATAAGAAAAAAACTTAAGGAGATTACTCGTGGGAAAAAAATTAGCTATTGCAGGTGGGTCAAAGACAGTTCCCGATGGACTACAAAAACCCTGGCCAATTATCACCCAGGATGACATTGATGCAGTGGTGAAAGTACTCAAGAAAGGTGTTCTTTGGGGACCTATGGCCCCGGAAAAATTGGCTCTGGAGAAGGAGTGGGCCGAGTACGTAGGCACCAAGTACTGCTTTGCAGTAAACAGTGGCACCGCGGCCATCCATGCCTGTGTTTCCGGGGTGGGAGTGGAAGTGGGAGATGAAGTAATTGTCCCCGCCTTTACCTTTTGGGCTACTGCCCAGGCCGTCTTAGTTCAAAATGCTATTCCGGTATTTGTGGATATTGACCCAAAGACTCTTGACTTAGAACCAAATAAAATAGAGGAAAAAATTACCGACAAGACGAAGGCTATTATTGTAGTGCATATTCATGGTCTTCCCTGTGATATGGATGAAATCAATGTCCTTGCCAAAAAACATAATTTAGCCGTCATTGAAGACGCTGCCCATGCTCACGGATCTACCTATAAAAGCAAGAAAGCAGGAAACCTTGGTGATATGGGAGCCTTTAGTCTTAACGGAAGTAAGCATCTTGCCACCGGAGAGGGGGGCCTGATCACCACTAATAACCCTGATTATTTTGAAAAAGCTCGTCTTACCGGTATGTTTGGAGAGAAAATTGTCCCCCAGGGGGCCATAAGACCTTATGATGCTTACACTATGGGCTCTAACTATCGAGGCACGGAAATGTCCCACGCTTTAACCAGATCACTGCTTAAAAGACTTGATGAATACAACCGGCTTAGAATAAGAAATTGTCAGTTTTTGGATGAGGAATTAAGTAAGATTAAAGGACTGATTCCCCCTTATACTCCTCCGGATAGAACCAATACTTATCATCTTTACCGCATAAGAATTGACCCTGATGCCCTGGGAATGGACGGTTTAAAACCCAGAGAGCTACGCTGGGCTATTCAAAATGCCCTCTTTGCCGAAGGCGTAGATGTTAAAGAATGGCACAGTTTTCCGGTTCCAGGACAGAAGATATTCCAAAGATTAAATGCTTACGGCAAGGGGTGTCCCTGGAGCTGTCCTTACGCTCGAGAAGGGATAAAATACGACCCTAATGATTATCCGGAGACAATTAAAATGTTTGATACCTCTTTTGTCCTTTACTCTATTTATCCTCCTAATGATCTTGAGCTGATGAGATACTATGTTCAGGCTTTTCATAAAGTATTGGATAACTTAGAGAAAATTGTAGAGAATCCCGCTTATCGTAAGCCAAAAATGGCCCGGGTAGGATAGGCAGAGAGGAGAAATTCAAACCCTTGCTCTGTCGGATGATAGGTACAAAGGTTCGAATTGGTTGCACTGGCGGAGGGGCTGGGACTCGAACCCAGACGGGTATCGCTACCTTTCACCGGTTTTCAAGACCGGCTCCTTGCCAATTCGGACACCCCTCCGATGTTTTATTCATTAGGGTTTCACCTGGTTACTTATTTGACTTCCGGAATCTTGTGACCAAATTGTGACCATGCTCTGCATTTTCTCCCCAAAATCCTCCACCGCTTTCTGCTTATGATCAGCAGATAAATGGGCATATCGCAAAGTCATACTGAACGTTTTATGGCCCAGAAGTTCCTGCACTGTCTTCAGGTCCGTTCCATTCATCACCAGATAAGAGGCAAATGTGTGTCTCAAATCGTGAAACCGGAAATTGTCTATCCCGGCGTGCTTACAGGCTGTCCTGAATCTGGACTGAACACTTCTTTTAGTCAGTGGTTGACCTTGATTGTCAAGAACGTAATCGCCTGTGGCTCCATCCTTCAATTCCCTCAGCCACATGGCAATCGAGGTGCTAATGGGAATGTTTCTTCGTTCTCCATTCTTACTCTTTATAATATATATGATTTTTTGCTTTAAGGCAATGTCTTTCCATCGAAGGTTTAGTATTTCGCTCAATCTCATACCGGTATTGAGAGCTATGATTACGATGGACCTCAAATTCCCGGAACATTCGTTCATCAGCCTGGGGATTTCGGATTTGGACAAGTATCTATCAATCTGGTTGTTTTCTTGGTAGAATTTCACTCGTTTCACCGGATTCACGGTGGCTCTTCCCCAGTAAATCTGCTTATTGAAAATAGCTTTAAGACAAGCCACTTCACGGTTAACCGTAGCCGGTTTTACTAATTTGACGCGCGTGGCCATGTACTTCTCGATATCCAAAGGGGATATATCACCTAGCCGATCCCCATTGAAGTAGTCTTTAAGATGACGAACCATCTGCACATCCCTTTGCCAGGATCTTTTACGTTCTTTGGAGTGGAGTTCAATGAATTCATCAGCCGCAATGTCGAGCCCAATCCTATCTATCTTTTTCTTGTCCAAGAATCTATTTTCGGCAATCTCTGTTTTCCTTTTAGCCAGAGCTTGCTCGGCCACCCTCTTGTGGGTACCTACCGCTTCTCTATGTCTCTTACCAAACTGGTCACGGTAGTCAATATACCAGATTTTGTCTCTCCTATACACGCCCATGGTTACTCCCCAGGTGAAACCTAAGATCTTACAGACGCTATCTTGTTCTCCCTTAGCCAATCCTCAATATCTTTCGGATCGAAGAGCACCCTTTTTTCCAGCTTCACATGCGGGATCTTTCCCTGGTTAGCCCAGAAATAGAGTGTACTCTTATTAACCTGGATCAGAGGCGCCAACTCTTTCACGCTAAGCAGTTTCGGAACCATTTGCCCATCCTCCTCTTTTCTTGATAGCCTTTATATGTCTTGACCTACCCCTAACAGTTTCCTTAGTTCATTACCTCTGGCCTCATAAAATTCATCGAGTTCTTCTCTC
>AQRW01000023.1 GCA_000402295.1 Candidatus Aerophobus profundus SCGC AAA252-L23 | reverse complement strand
AACCTTTTTTGGCCAAGATAAAGTGGTAGCCACCAGCTTTATCCTGCGTTTATTTACGCAAGTTAAAACTTGCGACTACCATAACCCTTTTGCGCAACCTAAAGGTTGCGGCTACCTTTATGAAATCTAAATTATTACGGAAGGGAAGGGCAAGACCGAAAAACACTTGACGAAGAGGTCTTATTGAGGAAAGATAAAAGATGGGGGGATATTACTTTCGGGAAAAAAGACAGCCCAAATTGCCCAAGAGGAACTGGTTTAGATAGTAATTTAGTGTAATCGAAAGAAAAGGTACGTGGAGATTAAAAGGAGACGGAGTAATGGCAAAGATAGCCGAAGACGTAACCAAGTTAATAGGTAATACTCCTTTGGTGAAGTTGGGTAAGTTAGGCGCTGGATTACCAGCAACTTTAGTAGCAAAACTTGAGTCCTTTAATCCTTTATCCAGCGCAAAGGATAGAATTGGGGTCTTTATGGTTGAGGATGCAGAAAACAAAGGGCTAATTAAGAAAGGTACCACAATTGTTGAACCCACCAGTGGTAACACTGGTATAGCTTTGGCTTTTGTCTGTGCTGTCAAGGGATATAAACTTGTTCTCACTATGCCCGATACAATGAGCTTTGAACGCAGACAGTTGCTCAAGGTGTTTGGAGCCAAGTTAATTCTCACTCCGGGCAGCCAAGGAATGAAAGGTGCAGTGAAAAAGGCAGAGGAATTAGTAGAAAGCAACTCTGACTATTATATGCCTCAACAATTCAAGAATCCAGCTAATCCCGAAATTCACGGTAAAACTACCGCTGAAGAAATCTGGAAGGATACTGATGGTAAAGTGGATATCTTAGTTGTGGGAGTAGGTACTGGCGGAACAATCACCGGAATAGCTGAGGTAATCAAAAGAAGAAATTCTGAACTTAAAGCTATTGCCGTGGAACCTGCAGATTCTCCTGTTCTTTCTGGGGGGAAACCCGGTCCCCATAAGATTCAAGGTCTCGGTGCGGGGTTTGTGCCTGATGTCTTAAGGATGGATTTAGTAGATGAGGTAATTCAAGTAAGTAGTGAAGACGCGGCTAAGACTTCCAGAAGGCTGGCTAAAGAAGAAGGGTTATTTGTGGGCATCTCCTCTGGTGCAGCAACTTGGGCAGCAATCAAAGTAGGCAAGAGAGAGGAAAATAAAGATAAACTCATTGTGGTAGTGTTGCCGGATACAGGAGAAAGATACCTTTCTACAGAGTTATTTAAAGAAGACTGAATCTTAATCCGGGAAAGAGAGGAATGATATATTTGAGTGAGCTTGAAAGTTCAATTTATCAGGCGGTTACGAGAAATATCCCCTTACAAAGAATAAAAAGAGATAATCACACCAGTTAAAAGATTAGGTAATGATGAAAAAGAAATTTTTAGTGGCCATGAGCGGAGGTGTAGATTCTTCCGTTTCTGCGTTCTTACTTAAAGAAAAGGGCTTTGAAGTGAAGGGTATAACAATGTCTTTGGGAGTAAAGGGTGCTGATGGGGAGAAACCGCGCTGCTGTGGTCCACAAGCCATAAATGATGCTAAAAAAGTATGTGACAAACTAAAAATCCCTCACTATCTAATGGATTTTTCCCAAGATTTAGAAGAGAAAGTAATTCGTCCCTTTGTGGAGGAGTATCGTAGAGGAAGGACTCCTAATCCCTGTATAAATTGCAATAGGTTTATAAAGTTTGGCACTTTGTTGGAAAAGGCTCTTTGTTTAGGTTTTGATTATTTGGCTACCGGCCATTACGCCAAAATTGAAAGCAAAAATGGTCGGTATCTTTTGAAGAGAGCTTATGATAAAGTCAAAGACCAGACTTATTTTCTTTATTCCCTAAGATATGAGTATCTTAAGCATATTTTGTTTCCCTTGGGAAATTTTACCAAAGAAAGAGTGAGAAAAATCGCTAAAGAGGCAAACCTACCTACCTTTGATAAACCTCAAAGTCAGGATATTTGTTTTATCCTTGAGAAAGACTACCACAGTTTCCTCAAGAAAAGAATAAAAGAAATAGGACCAGGCTCGATTGTAGACCTAAAGGGGAAAGTCTTAGGTCGACACAGAGGAATTTGTTTCTATACCGTAGGACAAAGGGAGGGTCTTGGCATAAGCTCGAAAAGACCTCTTTATGTAATCTCCATTGACGCTAAGAGAAATCGGCTTACCCTGGGAGAGAGAAAAGATTTAAAGGCCAAGGGGCTACTTGCTGGCAAGGTAAACTTTTTGGCTAAAGATCTTCCCGAAGAGGTCTTTGCCAAGATAAGATATGCTCACAAGGAAACAAAATGTAAGATTTCCTATGAGAATAATAAAGTAAAGATAATTTTTGAACAAGAGCAAGAAGCAATAACTCCTGGCCAGTCGGTTGTATTTTATTATGATGAAATTGTTTTAGGTGGAGGAATAATAGAGCAAGTTTTAAAGAGATACCCTTCGGAAGACTAACAAATTGAAAAATGAGCGGGTAGCCGCAACCTTCAAGCTGGGTAAATAAACGCAGCTTAAAAGCTGCGGCTACCGGATCATAATAGAGAAGGCTAAAGCCTGCGGCTACCTTGTTTTGCTGCAAAAGTCAGATGACCATAAAGGATCAGGAGGAGCTCAAATTAAAAACCTCCGCCGGATTATCTCGCAGGATTTTTCGGGCAAAGTCAAGCGCCTCGGGCAGAGAAAAATAATCCTCCTCCACCTTTTCAGCCAGAACTCTGGTGATGTTATCCCGAGCTATCTGGGCATGAGCGTAAGCCCCTTCCACTATTAAATAGTCCCCCCCGAACCCGAATATCTTATTGGAGGGAAGAGTTTCTATCCATTCTGAGAGGATTCTTCGGGCAGCATAAGGAGAAATGATGTGCATCCAGCAAAGATCCGCATAGACATTAGGGAAGTTCTTGGCCAGGGTGGTAAGTTCCCCCGTATAAGGATAAGAGGCATGGAAGATATCAAAGGTAGCCCGAGGGTATTGGATGAAAAGATTTACCAGATGAGTAGGATTAGAGTTAGTGATAAT
>AQRW01000022.1 GCA_000402295.1 Candidatus Aerophobus profundus SCGC AAA252-L23 | reverse complement strand
CCAGAAACCAGCTACTGTCCCCAATTAAAAGTTGTTTGACAGGAAGATAATGGGGAATATAATTGATTTGGTTCTTTCGGGAAACGGGTATCTTCGGCTAAGGTGCAATTTAATTCCCTTAACCTAAGAGAAGTTTTTTCAATTTTTCTGCTGTATTCTTGGTATTGATCCCATTTCTCTCTCTTTAGAAAACCGCCAATTAGTATTTGGCATTTTTTGACCAGTTCCAGCAAGGTAAGCACCTCCAGCCGGGGGGAAAGGATTTGCTGATGGAGAATTTTCTCCAGGGCAATTACTCTAAACCTGTCCAGACCCCAGTATTTCGTGGAAAGTTGGTCTGGGTGGCCACCTCGTTTGATAATTAGCCTTTCATTGATTAGGTGAAGCGGATGTCGAGCGCAAATGCGCAGCCACAAATCATAGTCCTCGCAGACAGGAAGAGAGGAGTCAAAATAACCTACTTCATCGAAAATTGAGCGATGAATTATCACCGATGATGGTGAGATGATGCAGAGGGGAAGGCATTTTTCATAAATCCATCCGGAGAATTTAAGGTGTTTTCTCTTGGGATTAAGCCATTTTCCTTGACGGAGCCATACCTCCTGAGTATAACAGACTCTTAGAGAAGGATATTTCTGGAAAATAGCCATTTGTTTTTCTAATTTTCTTTTATCCCAAAGATCGTCAGAGTCAAGAAAAGCAATATATTTTCCCCGGGCCAAGTGGATTCCTTTGTTTCTGGCACTGGCTGCTCCTTTATTGGATTGGAAGTGATACTTTATCCTGCTGCCGTACCTGTTTATCAGCTCTCTGGTGTTATCTGAAGAGCCATCATCTATCAGGATTAGTTCAAAATATGGATAGGTTTGCTTAAGAATTGATTCCACGGCCTGGGCCAAGAAAGAAGACCGATTAAAAGTAGGAATAATTACACTAATGAGCGAAGACATTTTTCCTTTTTACCCCAAGATAAAAACAAAGTATATATTTACTTCTCTGAAGCTGGACCAAATAGACAATCGAGATGAGACTTTTCATTTTACCGATGAGGAAAATTATTCTCGTCTCCAGAAGTCCATCAGTCAAGTGGGAATTATTTATCCTCTGATGGTACAAAAAAAAGGAGATACTTATGGTATCATCTCGGGATTTAAACGTTTTCAGATAGCTAAAGCTTTAAATTTATCCCAGGTTCCGGTGAGAATATTGGATGAGAAAATTAGTCCGGAACTCACCTTTGAAATTGCTCTTCTTTCCCATTCCCGGGAGTATCGACTTCTGGAAAAAGTCAGGGCTCTTCTAATTCTGAAGAAGCTAAGAGTTCCTCGACCTCGTCTAGTTCAGCATTACTTACCTCTTCTGGATCTCCCGGTTAGTGAATATTACCTCGAGTCTTATTTAGAGATACTGAGTTTTTCTTCTTCTACCCTAAATTACCTTTCCAGATATCAACTTTCCCTTAAACAAATTCAGATGTTTAAGGGTCTCTCACACCATGAACAGAACCTTCTGGTAGATGTGGCCGAGGAGTTTAAACTACGAGGTCTGGAGTTGCAAAATATAATAGCAGATTTAAGGGAAAGTTCAAGAAGAAATCATCAATCTGTTTATCAAATCCTTAAGGAAATGAACTGGTTGCAGTTTCTTCAGGGCGATACCAATTCCCGAAGTAATAGATTGTCTCAACTAAAGAAATTGATCAAGGAGAAAAGATATCCGGAACTGATGAAAATTAATCAAGAGCTCAAGATTATCAAAAAGGGGTTAAAGATAAGCTGTCCCCATTATTTGAGTTGGGACGGGTCTCTGGAGCGACCAGGCTTGAAACTTCTTCTAAATATTACCACCCCGGAGGAAATTCAGGGCTTAATTAAGGATTTATCCAATGGTAGAAACATTCTTGTTCTGACAAGACTTCTGGAGAAACTATGAAAAGAAAGTTCGTTAAGAAGATATATATTGATCCAGAGACAGTAGATTATCCGCTCACTCAGCAAATAATTGCCTCTGTCTCATCGGATATCCTCGAGTTTATTCCTGCTTCAAAACTTCTTTTGGAGAAGTCAGGCAATATTTCTCTTGGGCAAGGCAAAAAGATTATCTTGGTAAGCAAATTTGAAGGAGATTTTCTTAAACCCTGCCCGGGGACGAGCCGGGACTATCTATGCTGTCAATATCACATTCTAAATCCAGTGATGGGTTGTCCTCTTAATTGTAGTTATTGTATTCTTCAGGCTTATTTGAATAATCCTTTCTTGAGAGTATATGCTAATCTTGAGGATATGTTTAATCAAGTTAGCGATTATCTGGGCCATTTTCCTGGACGGCTTTTCCGTATTGGTACAGGTGAATTGACAGATAGTCTGGCCTTGGAGTCTCTAGTTCCTCTGTCTCAGTGGTTAATAGAATACTTTGCTGACAGAAAAGATGTAATTTTTGAGTTCAAAACCAAAACCGACGATATTGATCATCTATTGGATCTGGAGCCTCCTCCAAATCTAGTGGTATCTTGGTCGCTGAATCCTCAAAAGATTATCCAGAAGGAGGAAGGAGGGACAGTTAGTCTGGAAAGAAGGATTAGAGCAGCCCAGCGAGTTCAGAGAAAGGGATATAAAGTAGGATTCCATTTCGACCCTCTTCTTATATTTCCTGGGTGGGAGGAAGAATATCGGCGTCTCTTGGATATGCTCTTTTCCCGGGTATCTACCCAGGGAATTATCTGGATAAGCCTGGGTTCTCTTCGTTTTCCTCCCTCTCTTAAAGAGATTATCCAGAAAAGGTTTCCCTCCAGCCGCTTAATTTATGAGGAAATGATCAGAGGTCTTGACGGAAAAATGCGTTATCTTAGACCCACACGCCTTCACCTGTATAAAAAGATAATTAATCAGATAAAGCAGGTCGATGATAAGGTTTTTTGCTATCTATGTATGGAAAGTGCTGATGTCTGGAGGCGATCAATGGGCTTTTCTCCTCAATCCAACGCTCACTTGGACTTTCTTTTTGCCCAAAGTATCGAGAAG
>AQRW01000021.1 GCA_000402295.1 Candidatus Aerophobus profundus SCGC AAA252-L23 | reverse complement strand
AAGAGGGAAAATTTCGTTAATGTTATATTCGTCAAGCAAGTTTTGCAGGAAACTTGCTTGACAAGAATGAGGTATAAGATAAGAGCGGAAGGAGGTGATAGAGTGGTAAGAGGGTTAAATAACCGGCGAGAAAGAAAGTGCTCAAAAAAGGCTCTTTCCCGGTATGATTTCACAGGAAATTGAGCCAAATCAAGAAGAGGAAAATAAGATGAGAACAAAAAGTTGGAAGACGGTACTGGTAGTAACGTTATTAGTCTCGTTGTTGATAGTTGCCTTATCTCAGGTAACTCCGGTTGCAGCTAATAGCTACGTTTTTGCTTGGATTCCCAAAGCTCTCAACAACCCTGTATTCGCTTTGGGAAGAGATGGCTCTTTCAAAAAGGCCTCCGAATTAACTGCCCAGGGACCGGATAGTGTGGACGTTATCTATACCGGCTCAGTAGCTTCAGACGCTGCTGAACAGTTGAGAATCATAGAAGATATCATATCTAAAGGAGTGGATGGCATCGGAGTTTCCTGTAATGACCCCACTGCTCTTAACGATGTAATCGACAAAGCCGTAGCCGCTGGTATTCCTGTTATGTGTTGGGATTCCGATTCCCCAGACAGCCAAAGATTTACCTATTTGGGAGTAGATAATTACTCCGGAGGCAAAGCAGCAGCCGAACTTCTCATCAAATACATGGGAACAAAAGGTAAGGTTGCTCTTCTGACGGGGGTACCTGGTGCTCTTAACCTGGAGGAAAGAATCCGTGGTTTCAAGGATGGGATTAAGGATTACCCCGGGATAGAAATTGTTACCACTGTTGCTTGCTATGATGATATCAACCAGGGGGTTCAGGTAGTAGAAGAGGCTATGCAAGCTTATCCCGATCTGGATGGATGGTTCTTCGTTGGGCTATGGCCTATGTTTGCCGGTAGAGGTGCAATGCCCCTCTGGGAAAAGGCTTCTCTTGCCGGAAGATGTACGAACGTGGCTTTTGATACCTTGCCGGTGGAACTCGAATGGATGAAAGATGGTCTAGTGGATGGATTGGTTGGACAGAAATACTGGGGATGGGGATACGATACCATCCAGATATTATACGATTATGTAGATAAAGGCAAGCGCTTCCCTGAATGGATTGATTCTGGAATGGATATTGTAACTGTTCACAACGTAGATGCTATGATTAAAGCCTGGGAAACTCATGATTTTACCAAGCCTTTGCCCTCTCCCTTTCCTGAAGAATAGGATCGATCTGGCAAGTTTTTGTCTTGACTGGGAGAACTTAAAAGCTGGTGAGGGAAAAACCCTCACCAGCTTTTGTTAAACAAAGCCCATAACATAAAACTGCAAGTAATTGCCCGGCGAGAAGCGGTTTCTCTCCTTAAGAAAAGACAGGAAACAAAGGTCTGGAGGTAACCCAAATAAGAACTGGCGTTAACAAGAAGAAGTTTTCGGACTGGTTAGGTAGATTAAAAGGGAACCAAGTACTAACTATTTTACTGGTTCTCATCGGAATGAGCGCTTATTTAAGCGTCCACACAGGAACCTTTTTCACTTCTTACAACATCTTTAATGTCTTAAGGGCTTTCTCTTGGATTGCTATCAGTGCTTTTGGTCAATCAATGGTAATCATCGGAGGAGGCATAGATCTTTCTCCTGGCTCAGTTATGGCTCTTTCAGGTATCACTACCGCTATGTTTCTGGTCCAAGGAGTGAATGTTTACCTGTCCGTGGCTGCGGGTTTAGGTCTGGGTGCTTTTGTAGGATATGTGAACGGGATCTTAATCAGCAAGACTAAGCTACCTTCCTTTATTGCTACTTTAGGAATGATGAGTGTGGCGCGTGGTTTCTGTTATGGGATTACCAACGGATGGCCCGTTCGCAATCTCCCTCCTAAGTTCCTTTTCCTGGGACAAACGGAGGTCCCCATCTTCCTCTGGAAAGTACCCCTGCCAGTTATTTTTATGATAATATTGGCCGGCATCTGCTTCGTTTTTTTAAACAGCACTAAATATGGATATCACATTTATGCCGTGGGAGGCAATGAATATTCTGCCTCTTTGACCGGGATAAACGTGAAAAAGATAAAGATTTTGATCTACGTTCTTTCTGGTTTGTTTGCCGCTATCGGTGGACTGCTAATGACCTCTCGCCTTGGGGTTGCTGCTCCTACGGCTGCCTCAGGCTATGAGTTGGACATAATAGCCGCAGTTGCCATCGGCGGTATCAGTCTAAGAGGAGGAGAAGGAAGCATTTGGGGAACCTTAATTGGGGCGGCTATAATGCAGGTAATTCGAAACGGCTTGGTTCTTATGGGCTTTCCCGCCTACTGGCAACCAGCAGCTATCGGAGGAGTAATTATTCTCGCCGTTACCATAGACCAAATCAAGAAAGCCAAAACCCAATGATCTGTGGCAAGAGGAAAAGATAAGATGGACAACAAACCTTCTTTAAGAGATGGAAAGACGCCTCGCCCTATATTGGAAATGAAAGGTATCTGCAAGTATTTCGGTGGAGTTCATGCCTTGGAAAATGTAGATTTTGAGCTTTATCCCAACGAAATACTGGCCTTAGTTGGAGATAATGGAGCAGGAAAATCAACGTTGATAAAGATAATTTCCGGAGTATACACAGCAGATCGTGGTGAAATCTATCTTCAGGGTAAGAGAATTAAAATACAAAGTCCCTCCAACGCCAGGGCTCTGGGTATTGAAACTGTTTATCAGGAGTTGGCTTTGGTGGAGACTCGCGATGTAGTGGCTAATTTCTTCTTAGGTAGAGAACCAACCAAGGGAAAATGGGGAATTTTTGTGGACAAAAGAAAGATGGAAGAGTCAACTGTTGGAACTTTGGAGAAGCTGTCCATCACATTACCGTCTTTGCGAACAGCCGTACGTTATCTTTCCGGAGGTCAACGACAAGCGTTAGCTGTGGGGCGAGCTGCCGCCTGGGGTAGAAAAATAATAATTATGGATGAACCCACCGCGGCATTGGGAGT
>AQRW01000020.1 GCA_000402295.1 Candidatus Aerophobus profundus SCGC AAA252-L23 | reverse complement strand
CGGAAGGAGCCTGACCGGGTACCTATCGATATTGGGTCAACTCATAATAGTACCATTCACCTTGAGGCCCATGAGAATTTAAAGAAATATCTTGGCTTTAAGGGAGGTAAGGTAGAATTTGTTGATATGATTCAGCAGGCCGTCCGGGTAGATGAAAGAATTCGGGAGAAATTCCAGATCGACACTTATGGTCTGTGGCCAAAGGCTCCCCGAAACTGGGAACCGAAGATCCAAGAAGATGAGAAAAAGTATTACTACACTGATGAATGGGGGGTCTCCTGGCAAAAACCAAAAGAATACGGTTTTTACTTTGATCTATTACATTCACCCCTGGAAAATGCCAGCGTTGATGATCTTAAAAATCTGAATTGGCCCGATCCTGATGATCCAGGGAGAATTGAGGGGTTAGCTGAGGAAGCCCAAGAACTCTATCAAGAAACTGATTATGCTTTGGTGGGTGATCTAACTGGAGGATGCGTAGAAGAACTGATATGGTTTCAAACCGGACTGGTTCGTTATTTGACTGATATGCTCCTGGAGCCCTCTTTTATTCGGGCCTTGATTGAAAAGTCTCTGGTTATTCAAAAACGAATGATTTACCATTTTCTCTCATCCGTAAGCAGTTTCATTCAGGTAGTGGCTGTTAACGGAGACTTAGGAGGTCAAGAAAACCCCCTGATTTCTCCCAAGTTGTACAGTGAGTTTCTTAAGCCTTACGAGAGAGAAGTCTTTAGCTTCGTTAGAAAGCAAACCAAGGTTAACATCTTCAGACATACTTGTGGAAATATCAGACCGCTCATTCCCGACCTTATTGATATAGGTATCGAGACCCTCAATCCAATTCAGGTCTCGGCTCGAGATATGAATACTGCTGAACTCAAGGAAGAATTTGGTGATAAGCTCAATTTCTGGGGCGGGATTGATAATCATGTCCTGGCTTGGGGGACAACCAAGGAAGTTAAAGAGGAAGTGAAGAAACGGATTAAAGATCTTGCTCCCGGAGGAGGATATGTACTTGGGGCCGTCCACAACATCCAGCGGGATGTCTCGCCGCAGAATGTCTGCGCTATGATTGAGGCTGCTCGGGAGTATGGAGAATATCCCATTCAAATATAATTGGTTAGGGTAAACTGAAGATTTTTATGTGTCTCCAGTGTTCTCACAGGGTAGGAGAGGGGAATTTCACAGTTAACTTGTTTTTAATTACCTCGCTGCGTTCGGACTCCCCCGGGATGCTATTCAATGCTGAACTGGATAACTAGGGAGTGGCGGAGAGTAAGAGTTTTAGGAAATTAGTGAAATGAGTGGTAACCATTACTTGGATATATCAGAAATTTGTGTTTTGTTTAGGGCAATTTGGAAAAACGAAATCAAGTTATTTGAAAAGGAATTTGCTCAATATATTGGATGTAAATATGCGATAGGCACAAGTTATGGGCGAACAGCTCTGTATTTAGCTTTAAGGGCGATACCGGTTGTGGATCGAGAAGTTATGGTGCCTGTTTTCACTTGTCCAGTGGTCAGGGATGTGGTTATCTTGTCGGGAGCAAAACCTATTTTCATTGATATTGAAGCGAAAAGTCTGAACATGGTTATGGCAGAGATCCAGCGGAAGCAGACTGAAAAAACGGCTGCCATTATTCCAACTCACTATTACGGAAGCATGTGCGGTAATATTGAGGAAATCCAAGCTTTTTCAAAACGGCACAACATAATTGTTGTGGAGGATTGCGCTCATTCTCTGGGTGCTGAGTATAAGGGCAAGAAGGCCGGGAGTTTTGGTGATATTTCCGTTTTTTCCCTGACCAAAAATACCTTAAATTTTGCCGGTGGTGTACTGCTCACCAACAGCAAGCACCTCTATGAAAAAGCCCGCTTGATTTTGGGGAAAAATGGTAAAAGTACGGTGCTGCAAAGATGGGAAGATTTTTGTTTAATCTCGCATTATGGCTACCTGATGGCCGTTGACAAAATCGTTTTTGATAGAATTGGCAAACCAGTTCTTAAGTGGTGGTTTAGAAAGATGCCCCATATTATTCATGATCTGGTTTTACCGGGACTCAAATTTCTTGAGAAGCATACTCCGGGAAATAAAAAGAGAACAACTTTCCATCATGCGAGCAGAAAAGACCTCGGACAGAGGCAACCACTTGGTAATCTGGCCATGTATCGGCTGGTGGCCTCCGTTGCCAGAGTGCAACTGGAAAAAGTGGATGAACTTAATCAGCGACGAATGATGATTGTTCAAAATCTACAAAAGAGGCTACCACCCCATTGTTGGGACTTGGGGAACCAGAATGCCAGGATCAAAAACGTGTGTACTGCTTTTCCTCTTTGGTTCCTCGGTTATGATATTAACAGGATGGCAAAAAAATGCAGGTTTGAAGGAGTACGGCTAAGAAAGAGTTGGCCGACTTCCCCGTTTTGGTGGAAGGAAGAAGATACCACAAATGTAAGAATAGTTGGCCGTAGCCTTTTGATATTAGAAATAAACCCCATGTTAAGTGATCAAGAAATTGAGCGAGCGGGAGAAGTGATCAAACAATCTTTAACAAATTAAAGGGACTTAGAATTGACGAGATGGATTTTTTTTACTATAGTATATGTCTCTTAGTAAAAACATTTTTTTTGAGGTATAGAAATTCATAAATTACTCCGGAGGACAAACGCATAGGTCTATCTCTACGCGGATAACAGAACGGATACTTAGCAATGATAGAGAGAGTGAGATTGTCACGTCGTTGTGCTCCGCGCGATGACGAAAGTGGGTAGGTGAAGTCACCCTCAAGTTGGAAAGGTGCTCTCAACCCGAAGGCTGTAACTAACGAGATAAACCAAACAAACGAAATGAACGTTATTACCCTTAAAATGAAAGGTTAATACTAACCAGATAGAGGGGCCATCGTCTAGGGGTTAGGACAGGTGGTTCTCAGCCATCAGACCGGGGTTCGATTCCCCGTGGCCCTACCAA
>AQRW01000019.1 GCA_000402295.1 Candidatus Aerophobus profundus SCGC AAA252-L23 | reverse complement strand
ATATTGGCCCTTTTGGGAAATACTGGCGGTGAAGAGCACAGTAACCGATAATTTAAAGGTGAGAGTCTACACAAAAAGATCACCTCAAGGAAACATTGCCCTTATCTTGGGGTAAACTACAGAAGAAAAAGGACTTGACTAGCTTTTTCCATAGATGTGTCAACATTTAGAAAGAAAGAGGACAAAATATCCTCAATTTGTAAATAGGAGTGTAGATAAAATGGGGGTTTTAGTTTAGAGGAAGATGGTGAATGTGTTACTTTTACATAGAAGGTGACAAATGAAGTGAGAATCAGCCCTTAACCAAGGGAAATTGGTGAGTTTTAAATTATATAAAAAAATAACCCGGTGTTTTTCTAACCGGGTTATTTTTAATCCATTTAAATTACCACTCTTTCTCTTTCTCTTTCTCTTTCTCTTCTACCTCTTCACGCTTTGGTTTTCCCTTTTCTTTCTCTTTCTTGTCTTTCTTGTCTTTCTTGTCTTTCTTTTTCGTGTTAATTCACCTCCTTCAGTCTCCTCATAAATTTCAGGGAGATCTTTGAACATATAGAATTTATATTGAAGATTTTAAGAAGTCAAGAGGGTAGGGTGTCAAAGACTGAGACACTGTTACTAGGCAAACATCTTTGATAAAACTGCAAAGATTATTTTAAGGCATTTTGATAGTTTAAGATGTTAATCTCCCTTGCAAAATTCCCTAAAACTCTTTATAATTCCACATTACAGAGACCTGCACCACCTTAAAAATCTCACTAGTGGTACCTGCCTTAAATCAGTCCAAACTTCCTTAAAGATAAGAGCTATTGGTAAGGAGAGACTAAAGGAGAAAACAAGGATTTTAATTTAAGGGAAGGGAGTGAAGGTCTTACTTTTACAAGCATCAAATGACACCATCTCTTACGAGGTTAGCGGAAACGAACTCTTACGAATTATCTCTCAAAAAAGGGTTTTGGTATACTTCTGGACATCATATGGTTCTCAGGTATCATGTCAAGTGAATGGTGAGCGTTGAGCGTGAGCGAAGGGTTGGCCAAGATAAAGAGAATGCTGGAAAAGAAAAGGAGTTTCTGTTCCTGAGGCCTGGGAAAAGTGAGTTGCGTCTTTTAGTTCGGGAACGACTGAGAACAAGGTAAAATGGGCCAATTTCGGTCAGGCACGGAGATTACGCAGGTTAAGAAGCATTGAAGCAGATACAAATCGGAGATTATACTCTAACCCCGGTTTCTGATGGATTTTTTTCTTTGGATGCTGGGGCTATGTTTGGCCGGGTTCCCAAGACTATATGGAGTAAATTGGTTTCGGTCGATGAGAAGAACCGAATGAAGTTGGCTTTGCGTCCCCTTCTGATTCAATATAATCACAGAAATATTCTGGTAGATACGGGTATCGGCAGTACCTTTAACGAGAAATACCAGGACATTTACCAGATTGATCACCAGGAAACCATTGTGGGTTCTTTGCAAAAGAAAGATTTGGTTCCTCAAGATATTGATTTGGTGGTTTTTTCCCACTTACACTTTGATCATTATGGAGGAGCTGTTAGACTGGAGAACGGGAAATTAGTGCCTGTTTTTCCTCGTGCCCAATACCTGGTGCAAAAAGCGGAATGGGAGAGCGCCCAGCATCCTAATGAGTTGACCAGGGGGAGCTATTTACGCTGGGGTGTTGGGCCACTGCAAGAGAAAGTGATTTTGGTGGAGGGAGATCTGGTACTAAGCAGCTTCGGTGCTCCAGGAATCAAGCTCATCAAAACCGGTAACCATACGGCGGGTCATCAAATGGTAGAAATAGCCGATCATGGTGAGAAGGCGTTGTACGTGGCAGACGTAATTCCCACCTCAAAACACGTGCATGTACCTTACGTGATGGCTTATGACAGTGATCCGATTGGATCCGTCTATACCAAACGAGCCTGGCTGCAAAAATGCCTGGATGAAGACTACCTAATTATCTGGGAGCATGATCCGGACTATTGCTGTGGGAGAATCGGATGGACTGGTGAAAGGTACGTAGTCAAAGATTCGGTGCGAGTCTCTTGACCGGGTGACCAACCAGGAAGAACCCTGGAAGAAGGTAAGACAAATATCTTTGTTCCACATTGAGCGGTCCCAAGATAAAATCGTGATCTATTTTAGCTGATTCTCCTGATTTTTCTCGGGCCGGCAATGCACAAAAAAACACAAGTCGTTTTGGAGCTTTGGACTGACTTTTGCTGACATGCAAGGTGATTTCATTAACATGCGTCACCTCTTTAACTCTTCTACCATAACTCGGGTTTTTCTGGGTATCAGCTACATTCAGTCCTTTCGCTCCGAGCTTGGAGAAACATAGTTGGCTGTTTCTGAATTACCATTACCATGAGTTGTGGTTGCCAAGGATGAAATCCCGAAGCAATCTCATCTCAATCCTTTAACAAGTTGTGCGGTTTAAATTTCATAAGAACTTCATCTTCTGCCCCATTAGGAATAACACAGATGAAACCAAAATCCCCTTCCTCAGTGTTTCGAAACTGGTGAAGCTCATTGGGAGGAATGAGTATCGCATCTCCCGCCTTAACTATCTTTTCCTCGTCCCCTCCCCTCACAACGCCTTTGCCCTTGACAACCAGTACTTCATGTTCCCAGGGATGTTTTTCTTCTGGGGAATGACCTCCCTTCTTAATTTCGAAGTACCGCATTTCACAATTAGGCGTTCCTGCCTCGGGAGGCAATAACCATCGAATCGTTATATCCTTTACATTCTCTAAAACAATGGGAACCTCTTTGGCCTTCTTAATACTATTGATGTACATTTGGTTCTCCTCTATTGATTTTTTCTTGAACCTCTTATCGTCAGGCATTTTGGTGAAACTAACTGTTTTGTTCCGGATAGTAGCTGGCACCGACAATCAAGGTAAAATCATCAATCACCATTTTCTTTTCGTAAGCAAGTTTCTTGGATGGCTCTGTTTCTCCCG
>AQRW01000018.1 GCA_000402295.1 Candidatus Aerophobus profundus SCGC AAA252-L23 | reverse complement strand
TAAAACTTGCGGCTACCTTTATGGAGTCTAACTATTACTTGATTCTTAATGTCAAATGTTGAGACCTGACCCCTTTATACTACCTATTGAATATCTGATGCTCTTTATGCTTTTGCAGGATTTCATCTGCCAGTCTACCTAATGCTCTAAAGTCCTTCTCCTGAGGGTATCCCCTCACAATGACCGGTTCGATAATCTCCATTTTTAGGTTGGTCAACATACTCATAATTTGTTCTACCATTTTACCACCCCAACTATAAGAACCAATTATGGAAGCAAATTTTAATTTTGGTCTTAAAACATTGGTAAGGTAGACCGCATAAACAACTGCCGGATGTGGTCCAACTAATACCGTAGGGGATGCAACAACTATAGTTGCTGCATCTACCAGAGCTACTGCCAGTTCGCCAACGTCTGTTCTGGTCAAATTAAAGGGTTTTACCGTCACTCCTTTTTCCATCAAAACATCCGTAAAATAATGTACCATCTTATCTACACTACCATGCATTGACACATAAGGAACTATTACCTCATTTTTTAGCTCATCAGAAATCCAATCTCTGTAAGCGTTAAGAATAAACTTTGGTTTATTATAAATTGGCCCGTGGCTGGGAGCAATTATTTCTACATCCAGGTCCCTCGACTTTTCCAGATGCCTTTTTATATTGCTTCTGAAAGGCATCATTATCTCGGCATAGTATCTTTTGGCTGCTTCGTAAACTTTGGCTTCATCATCTACATACAGATCGCTGGTTGCCAGATGAGAGCCAAAAAGATCACAGGAAAATAGAATTTTGTCCTCCCTTAAATAGGTCAACATAGTCTCCGGCCAGTGCACCCAGGGAGCATAGATAAATTCTAATCTCTTATTACCCAGAGATATTATCTCTCCATCATTCACAGTGATAAACCGATCCTCTGCTATCAAGAGTAAATTCTTAAGGATATCCTTACATTTTTGATTGGCTACCACTTTTGCCTGAGGATAGAGTTTAAGTAGCCGGGGAATAGCACCGGAATGATCCTGCTCAGCATGGTTGGCCACAACATAATCAATATTTTTTATATCCAGACTCTTTAAGTTCTGAACCAATTCACTTTCTTTGGAGGAATCAACGGTATCGATCAAGGCTATTTTTTCACTACCCTTGATTAAGTAAGCATTGTAGGTCGTTCCCTCCGGTAAAGGTATCAATTCATCAAAAAGGCGTCGGTCCCAGTCAATCACTCCCACCGAATAAATATCTGGTTTTATCTCTCTGAATAACATAATACCTCCTTATTTTCCCATATCAAAATCAAATTTACTATTTGGGTGGTTTTGTTAGGGGAATTTTACTTAGTAGTTTTCCTCCAGAAGTTCAAAATACGCCCTGGGATGAGCGCAAGCAGGACACTTTTCGGGTGCTTCTTTTCCCTCATGAATGTATCCGCAGTTACGGCATTTCCATCTCACTATTTTATCTCTTCTAAAAACTCTGTCCTGTTCTATATTCTCTAAAAGAGTAAGATATCTTTTTTCGTGTTGTTTTTCTGCCACCGCAATTGTTCTCATTACCTGAGCAATTTCAGGAAATCCCTCTTCATCAGCTATTTTAGCAAATTCTGGATACATAGTTGTATGCTCGTAATTCTCTCCCGCAGCCGCCGCTTTAAGATTCTCCTCGCTGTTTCCAATTGTCCCCGCCGGAAAATAAGCCGAAACTTGCACTTCTCCTCCCTCCAGAAACTTGAAAAACCGTTTGGCATGTTCCTTTTCGTTATCAGCAGTTTCCAGAAAAATTCCTGCAATTTGCTCATATCCTTCTTTCTTTGCCTGCGAAGCAAAATAAGTGTAACGATTTCTTGCTTGCGATTCACCGGCAAAGGCCGTCAAAAGGTTCCTCTCCGTTTTTGTTCCTTTTAATCTTTTCATGTTACCCCCTTGTTCTTATAAATCTAACCTTTTTATCAACCGTAAACACGGCAATATTCTCTTGCTTTAGTCTCATCTATATCTAGGCCCACTGATTTAATCTATTTTCTTAAATTCATCTTTACTCGCACCACAAATTGGACAGACCCAATCATCGGATAAATCTTCGAAAGCAGTTCCCGGTGAGATTCCAGAATCAGGATCTCCTTTTTCCGGGTCATAAACATATCCACAAATAACGCATTTGTACTTGGCCATTTTCTTTTCCTCTTTTTGCTTTTCTTCTCTATCTTCTCTAATATAGGTAGGAGCATTCTTGGGTGACCTGCCCCCTTTTACTTGATGATAATAAGCATAAGTCATAGCTTCTCCCTCTTTAATCACTTGAGCATCAAGAATTTTCCCCACAAAAACAGTATGAGTCCCTACATCTAGGCTGTCCACTACTTCACATTCCAAATAACCCAGGCAATTCTGAACAACTAGAGGTGCCCCGGTCATTCCTATTCTGTAATTCATCCCTTCAAACTTATTAAACTCCCGGCCTGACTTAAAACCAAAATGGCCAATAAATTTCATTGATGTATTCTCATCTAAAATAGAAACTGTAAAAACCTTACTATCTTCAATGAATTGATGAGTCAAATTTTCTTTATTAATACAGACGGTAACCTTGGGAGGGTCTGCGGTCACCTGAAAAACAGTATTAGCAATTTGACCATTAAATTTATCCCCTTTTTTAGAACTGACTAGATACATTCCGTAACTAATCTTATAAAGTGTTTTAGTCTCCATTATCTCCCTCCTCTTTCTTTAGACAATCTCTGCA
>AQRW01000017.1 GCA_000402295.1 Candidatus Aerophobus profundus SCGC AAA252-L23 | reverse complement strand
ACCATTGATGACAGAAACAGCAAGATGTCTGAGGTCGAGTCTTGCCGTCCGGCGAATAAAACTCCCCTTTTCATAAATCTCCAGCAAATCTGCCGATGCTTCATCCTCAGAAATGATCTCAAGTGGAACTTTGCGAACCTCCTCAAGAATCTTTTCCTTTAAGTCACCCGGCGCTCGCTGGATTTCTTCAAGGACGACGTTTGAAATCATTCCTGTGTTCTTGCCCTTTATGATTGAATCAAGGAGAAGGCGAGTCATCTCTACCCTTCTGGGAATCCCTCAAAACATTCCCAGAAGCAACTGGTTGTTCTATGAGCCTGCTGATAAAGTGGTTTTTTGTAGAGGTTTCATTTATGAAACTCGCTTTAATAAAGGGTCCGATAAATCGGACCGCTACAATATGGGGGTTTTTCCAGTCCCTAGCTGCAGTATTGGAGATGGGAGGACCTCTCTATTCTTGCTCGACCCAGAAAATCCTCCCATTTCTGTACCAGTCACTCGTCCTTGGTATACGAGGACAATCGATCTCTTAGCTTTGAGTAACCTCTATCTAGCGAGCGCCTCTTTCGCATATTCTACTGACTCATCTAAAGCAGCTTTGATGTCTGTCCTTCCCCCGGTAAGGAGTTCTTCCAGGATAATACCGAGATTTTCCGCAATCTCGGGCCACTGCGGCCGTCTCATGTAGGTAATGCGGGTGACAGCAGCTCTCTCTTCCAACGCCTTCACAAAGAACGGGGGAATTATCTCTGCCATCTGGGGACTGCAAAGAGTACTTGTTCTACCGTAAGAGGTGGCTACTCCGTTTTCAAGCCTCCTTATTTCGTTTTGTTTGCTCGTTGCCCAGGCTATGAACAGACCAGCCGCCTTCCGGACTTTTTCGGTCTTACACCCCGAGGCAGATATGCCCATACCATGGGTGCACCCGGCAGCGAAGGCTCCGGCAGGACCGGCCGGCGGAGCAGCATACCCGACTTTCCCCACAATATTGGATTTTTCGGGGTCCTCACACCAATCATAGAAAACATCGGCGTCTATGAAAGAAACCACCTTTCCTGCTCGGAAAGACTCGATGCATCCTCCCCAGTCAAAAGTGCTACCACCTGGAGGCCCGTACTTGACCAACTCCATGTAGTACTTGGTAGCCTCTACAGCTTCAGGGGAATTGAAGACAGGGTTGTTATCTTGGAGATATTTGCCACCAAAGGCGTAGAAGAAAGTGCCCCACCTCCACCAATTGGTCGCTCGGGAGCCTCGGGTTACGTTCCCGTAAATGGTGGGAGGATGATGCAATTTCTTGGTCATCTCCAAGTACTCATCGAGAGTTTTGGGTACGAGATAGCCTGCAGCGGCAAATACATCTTTTCTATACATAAGTAAATCTCCCATACCCACCGTTGGGGCAAAGTAAGGAACGCCTTCATAAGTGGCAATTTCTCTCCATGCGGGAATGAAATCGTCAAAGTCATACTCTTGAGGATAGTAGTCCAATATTGGAAGTACCCATCCTGCTGCTCCAAACTCAGCCACATTTGTTTCATCCAAATAGTACACCTGGTAGATACCTGTTCCGGTAGAAGCATCCAATCTTTCCTTTGCCCTTCTTTCTGCCTCAGCAAAGAATGTGATGCTAACATTTATTCCGGTTTGTGCCTCGAATTCAGGGACATATTCCTTTATCACGTCCCACTCGGGACGCGGCTGAGAAATAACTCTCACAAGCACACCTTCGTAGGGCTTTGCTGCATACCCAATAGATCCTAAGACAATCAATGCCCCAATAATGATACCCACAACGATTTTTTCTTTCATTTTTTATCTCCGACATAGTCTATTCTTTCGTCAGGACACAGTCCTAGTTCTCAAACGACTCTCATCTGGAAGACAAAGTACTAATGCTTCCATTTGACTCAACTCACCCCATCTCCCACAATTGGTCTTACCTTAGGCTATCTCTCACCTCCTCATGTGTTATTTTGGTTCTCTCGGAAACTCTTTGCCCCTCCCTGCTCAGCATTTCACTGATCAGATATGGGGTGCACCCCTGTGGTTGGACAAATTGGGTTAGAGTGATCTGACTGGGTGCAGTTGGTTTTTGTTTATCCACAAGCAGCTCCTCAAACTCATGGGGTGGGCGATAACCCAGTGATGAGTGCAGTCGTTTCTCATTATAGACATCTTTGATGAAATGGCAAATCTCTGTTTTAGTTGGCTACAATGATACTGCACACATTGAGGTTAAGAAATTGAGGCGATGTGATTACTCCGGAAAAGTGCGAAACGGGGGATCTTAGACATGTGGACATGTGATTTTGACGATGGTCATCGGATCGGTTTGGTAAAAGGGCCTTCCATGATCTATATCCTGCAGCAGAAGCTGATTGGGATGGTTGAATTTTGTGACCATATTGTGACTAGCAGGTGCATAAAACCAAGATATTTGGTGGAAATAATAGGATTGGTGGAATTACGGAATCTGGCTCTCAGAAGTGATTTTGGGTTGTAGCAAGGATTCTGTAGATTGCGCAGGATTAGATTTTCAGTCCCGTGCTCTACCGACTGAGCTACCCCGGCACCCTCATCACAACATTTCATGGGAAAGGATCTATGTTCTC
>AQRW01000016.1 GCA_000402295.1 Candidatus Aerophobus profundus SCGC AAA252-L23 | reverse complement strand
GCACCTGCTTAAAAAATAGAAAAAATGGTACCAATAAAGCCATGGGAGGGATCATTCGGCTGGTCAAAATCCAGAAATAAATAAACTTGGCTCCCCGAAGATCAATTCGGGAAAGGGCATAAGCGGCGGGAACTCCCAGGATAAGAGATAAACCGACGACGCACCCACTAATGATAAAACTATTCAAAATGTTGTACTGAAAGTGCTGAACCCGAAACAATTCGAGGTAATTTTTTAGAATCGGCTTGAAGATCCAGACAGGAGGTAGAGAGAGAATATCTACCGGATTCTTAAAGGAAGTGGCCATGAACCAGTAGATAGGGAAAATAAAAATAGCGGTAACCATAATGACAAACGCATAAAAAAAGATTCTTCGGATTCTTCGGTGATAGGGACGAAGTTCTATTGTTTCCATCTTTTATCTCATTTCAATTTCAAGGTACCAATGATGCCTACGCTTAGTAGGATACAGATGGCAAAAATGGTGAAGCTTAAAGCCGAGCCGTATCCAAATCTGCTGTACTGAAAGGTAGTCCGAAAAGCATAGAAATTCATAATTTCGGTAGCGGTTCCCGGTCCACCCTCAGTCATAATAAAGATTTTGGGGAAGATTTTAATAATATCAACGGCTCGGAAGAGAATGGTAATAATAATGACGGGTTTCAACAGAGGGAGTAAGATATAGCGAAGAATTTGTAATTGATTAGCCCCGTCAGCCTGGGCAGCTTCAGAAAGTTGTTCCGGGATACTGGCTAAACCGGCCGTGAGCATGAGAATAACAAAGGGCATCCACTCCCAGGTGTCAACCAGGGCGATGGTAAGTAAAGCAGTTTTGCTGCTGGCCAGCCAGGCAGCATGGATACCTACTAAACTTAAGAGATAACTCACCATTCCCAGGCGAGGTTGAAGGAACATGCGCCACATAACCCCGACGACTACTGGTGGCGAAACCATGGGAAGCAAGAGGAGCATCCGGAAGATTTTTTTCCCTTTGAAAATACGGTTTAGTCTTTCGGAGATAAGTAGTCCCAGGGAGATTTGTATACCCACGGCCATCCCAATTAAAAAAAGAGCCAGTACCACAGAGTTCCAGAATCGGGTGTCATGCATCATTTTGGTGAAGTTGCCGAAAAGGATAAATGTTTTCTCGGCAGCTCCAAACTCCCACTTATGCAAGCTGGACCAGAAAAGATATATCAGGGGAGGGATAGTAACTGCAATCAGCACGACAAGAGCGGGCATGAGCATGACTAAAAGAGTTCGTCTCTTTTCTATAAAGATATTATTTGCTTTTAAGTTCATTTTCGACTCTTCGTGCTTAGTTCTGGGAGGGAATTGATTCCCTCCCAGAACTATAATTTTCCTCTAAAAACCAAATTGTGAGCTGGGTTTGCCCACATAACCTGCTTCCTGGAGAATTCCCAGAATTACCTCATTGGCCGAATCAAGAGCTTTTTGAGGGGTTTTGTCACCCGTAATAATGTTTTGAAGTGCAATACCTAAGGTATCTCCTATTTCTTTGTACTCGGGTAAATTATAGGGAACAAAATAGGGATTCTCTACTGCCGAAGCAATTTTCAGTGATGCAGCATTTATCCCACCCCAATCACCAAAGTCAAAGGTGATGGCGTATCGTGGATCTTCCAGAGTACTTGTTCGGGTCACCGATCCTCCACCAAAGAGCAGGGCCCGCTTCAGTTGAAATTCTTTGCTGGTCATATATTGAAGGAAAAGCCAGGCGGCTTCCTTGTGTTGGGCCACGCGAGGAATCATAAGACCGTGCGTGTAGTGGCTGAATTGGTGTTTAACTGGACCCTTGGTCAGCATGGCTGCTTTCCATTTTCCCACCACTTTTGATTTCTCTGAATCGTTAAAGGTTTTTCCCCAAGGTCCCGCATCCTCGATCATAACGAGCTGCCCTTGAGCAAAATCCTGCACCAGTTCGTAATGTTTGTAGGCTCCCACTCCGCTGGGTCCGTAGTTATCATTGAGGCCGGCATAGAAGGTAGTGGCTTTGATCCATTCCTCGGTATTTACGGTAGGATGCATGGAATCGTCAAAATAACTGCCTCCAAAAGATCCGCCGTAACGACCGAAACTCCACATATTGATTCCGTATCCCCGTACCGATCTGAGAGCAATGGAAGGAATATCCTTGGTATAGACTTTCTTACAAATATCTTCCATCTCTGCAAATGTTGTAGGAGGACCGGGAATGCCGTATTTCTCGTAGAGGTCGGTTCTGTAGTAAATCAAGCCGGTTTCGGTGGACCAGGGTAGCCCGAGAATCTGCCCATCTTTATCAGTTAGCGATCGGAGAGCATTATAGACAAAATCGTCAAGATCAAAATCAGGACCAGTCAAACTGGGGTCATTAATGTATTTCTGCAGTGGTTCGGCCCAGTTTCGCCTGGCGTACCTGGCTGTTTTCCATAAACCCATATGCATCAGATCGTATGCTCCGGTCTCGGCGGCCAGTTCTGTCTCGGCTTTGATGTCCATTTGTCTCCGAACCAGGAGATCGAACTGAACCTTGATTCCTGTTTCCTCTTCAAATTGTTTGTAAATGGGAAGAGTGGCTTCGATATCAGGGTGAAAATTTACCAGAATATAAACTGTCTGTCCCTGGTAGGGTTCCGCGGCTTTCTTCCAGCTC
>AQRW01000015.1 GCA_000402295.1 Candidatus Aerophobus profundus SCGC AAA252-L23 | reverse complement strand
TCCCGAAGTCCTGGCACTTAAAGATGGAATACACTTGGATGGTTTTTTCCAGAGTGAGAAATACTTCAAAGGTATCGAGCAATTAATACGAAATGACTTACGATTTAGAAAGGACTCCTTTGGTGAAGAAGGTGCTATCTATGAAGAACAAATAACGAAGTTAAATTCCGTGGGCTTACACATTCGACGAGGAGATTATGTGACATCAAATTTACACAATGTTTGCAATATGAGATATTATGCCAAGTCCATTGCCTATGTACAGGATCGATTAGTGTCTCCACATTTCTTTGTTTTTTCAGATGATATCGAGTGGTGCTCTGAGAATCTCCATATCCCTAATTGCAGTTTCGTTAACGTACAGGCATCAAGGAAGAATCCAATCATTGATTTTCAGCTAATGAGTTTATGCAAACATAACATTATTTCCAATAGCACTTTCTCATGGTGGGCAGCCTGGCTTAATGAAAATCATGAAAAAATTGTGGTTGCTCCCAAGCGATGGTTTAATGATGAAAGTATGAATACCCAGGTATTGCAAGATACAATTCCAGATGATTGGGTCCGCATGGATTTCTAACAAGTCATTCCAGCGGACGGCTAGTCGCCGCCGCTGAATTCGGCGTTAGCTGGGAGAAGATATGAAAGTGGCCCTTCTCATTATGATTGTGCTAGCAGTCATTGGTTTCCTTGGTTGCCTCAGCGACACTCGTGACCACCAGAACAGAGAAGTTCGAGCCTCCTCAGGCGTTACATCTGAGATTCCCGATGCCACCACCAAGTCAACCTCTTTCCAGGCTCAAGTCTTCTCCCATACCTTCCAGGAACTTTTTCTCTCTGATGATCCCCTTCAGTATGATAAGAGTCATTCTCTTCTGAGCTGGGTAGACGATCTGGAGAGGAATGAAGACTTGTCAACCCAGGACAAGAATCTGGTGACGGCCAGACTCAAGCAATTCTTGGCCCGCCCAGCACCACGGCAGATAGATCCTGAGGGAGGAATGTCTGGCGTAGCTCCGCCAGAGGGAGTCCTAATAGCTTATGCGGTTAGGCTACTGGGCAAGATAGGGGATCAAAGCGACATCTCTTTCCTGGAGGAAGTCCGTGATTCCTATCAAGCTGAACATCCTGAAGGATTCAGTCATCCATGCTTCATCGACAACTGCAATGAAGCAATAGGTCTGATCAAAAAAGGGAATAGATAACAACTGGATGCAATCAACTGATAATGCTGGTGGCTGATCCGGAACGTTAGGCAATTCTGAAGTAGCCTATTATTAAAAAGTCTCGGGGTCGGGTGGATACTCAACTCGTTCAAAGAAGATGAACCCTTACAGAACAAGGTGCTGCACCTAACCGTTATACCGTTGTGGTCCATGGACAGTGGGTTATAGCAATCGTTAGACAGCACTTGGTACAGGCCAAAGCTAGCGGAGGACTGGAAGCCTAGCGATCCAAAATGAAGGAGGAACCAGACTTGTTGGTGAGCAAGAAAGATAGAAATATTCTCAGAGACCTGGCCGGCCAGGTTGCGGAAATTGCGGCGCTCCCGGTACAGCAGGAGACGATCGGGCTGTGGAAGGCGCTGAATAGCTTGAAGCCCGTCCGGCCCATGGTTACGATCGACCAGATTCCTTGGCACGAGATGGACGTGGACGGGGAACTCTCCCTACAGACCGAAGGCGACTTCTGCCGTGGCCTGGAAACCAATCTGCGCCGGACCCTCTACGGCTGGAAGCACATGCCGGTGGATATGGTTGTTGAACCGGTAGTGAGTATTCCAAAGCTCATCGGCGGCACTGATTTTGGCATCAAGACCATTGAGGAAAGAGCGGTCATTGATGCAAACAACGATGTGGTCAGTCATCATTATACTGATCAGTTAGAGGCGGAAGAAGACTTGCAGAAGATCCAGAATCCCAAAGTGGTTCTCGATGTAGAGGCCACGGCCCAGGCAGAGGAAATGGGGCACGAGATTTTCGATGGGATTCTTGCCCTGCGCATGCAAGGTATTTTTCCCATGTTTGCCCTGTGGGACCAGATCATCGAGTGGCGTTCCCCCGAGAAGGCTCTCTCTGATCTAGTGTGCCGGCCGGAGCTCATTCATCAGCTCATGTCCCGGCTCACTGCCGTCCATTTATCCCTGCTGGATCAGCTGGAGAGGCAGGGCCTACTGGGTGGTGAACAGCCAACTATCCACTGTACGGGGGCTTTTTCGGAGGAGTTGCCGGCACCTGATTATGATCCTACGTCTCCTCGGGCCAAGGATCTGTGGACCTGCGGCATGGCTCAGATTTTCTCCTCTGTTTCTCCGGCTATGCACCAGGAATTTGAGCTGGCTTACGCCAAGGAGTGGTACTCAAGGTTCGGCTTGGTCTACTATGGCTGTTGTGAACCCCTGCACAAGAAGATCGATATTGTCAGAAGAATACCCCATCTTCGCAAGATCTCCATGAGTGCCTGGGTAGACCAGGAAGAGGGAGCTGAACAGATTGGCCCGGACTTTGTGTTCTCACGAAAACCCAACCCGGCACTCCTGGCCGGTGATACCTGGTCACCGGAACTGGTGGAGCAGGATCTTCGCCGTACGCTCGAATGCTGCAGGCGGC
>AQRW01000014.1 GCA_000402295.1 Candidatus Aerophobus profundus SCGC AAA252-L23 | reverse complement strand
CGGACTCATCGAGTTATTCAGGATAACCTTGATCGGTCGCCGCTCTACAGCGGGGTGATAAAGGGAACCGGGGTAAGATACTGTCCTTCTATAGAAGACAAAATCATGAAATTCCCTGACAAAGGGAGACATCAGATATTTCTTGAGCCAGAGGGTCGGGCTACTCAGGAGTACTATCCTAATGGTCTGGCTACCAGTCTTCCTCTGGATGTGCAGCTCGAGATGCTCCATAGCATCGAAGGGCTAAAAAAAGTGGAAATAATGAGGCCTGGTTATGCTATTGAGCACGATTATGTAGACCCGGTTCAGCTTAAGTCCACCCTGGAAACTAAGCTGATGGAGAATCTTTATTTAGCCGGCCAGATAAATGGGACCACCGGATATGAAGAAGCGGCCGCTCAGGGACTGGTGGCCGGCATAAATGCCGCCCTGAAAATAAAAAGAGATAATCCTTTTCTTTTGGGTCGATCCGAGGCTTATATTGGTGTTCTCATTGATGATCTGGTTACCAAGGGAACTAATGAGCCCTATCGGATGTTTACCTCCCGGGTGGAATATCGTCTAATTTTAAGAGAAGACAATGCTGACTTGCGTCTGACCACTAAGGGGTATCAAATAGGACTGGTGGCCGAGAAAAAATCCAGAATGGTGGAGAGAAAAAAGCGGCTGGTCCAGAAGGAAATAGACAGATTGGGTTCAATTAAAATTGTTCCGGGAGAGAGAATTAACCGGAAGATAAAAGAGCTGGGCTCTTCTCCTTTGAGAAGGCCGATTACTGGGAAAGATTTCCTTCGCCGTCCGGAGATCTCTTACTGTACTCTGCGTACCCTTGACGCAAAAACTCCTCTGCTGGAAGACTCTTTGGCCGAAGAAGTAGAGATTGAAGTTAAGTATCAGGGTTATATCAGACGCCAGGAAAGTGAAGTAGAGAGATTCAAAAGGATGGAGGGAATGAGGATTCCTGAGCGGATTAACTTTAGTAAAATGCCCGGTTTGTCCAGGGAAATTAGGGAGAAACTGGGGAAAATCAGACCAATTTCTCTGGGACAGGCTTCACGAATTTCCGGGGTAACCCCGGCGGCTATCTCAGTTTTAATAGCTTATCTAAATAATCCGAAAAGATTCAAAAATGCAGAGTGAAAAGAAGAACTATCAACTTCTCAAGAAGTTTGCTCTGGAGAAAACAGGGATTTCTCTCTTGGGAGTAGCCGAGGTTGGCTCTCTGAAAGATAGTTTTAGGGATATTTCTTTAAGTGTTCGAGAAAAGTTCTCTTTAGCTATTTCCATAGCGGTTCGCCTGTTAGATCCGGTAATTGAGGATATTGAAGATCATCCCACGGCTCTATACATTCATCACTATCGTCAGGTAAATTACTGGCTGGATCGGGCTTCTCTGGCTATTAGTAGATTTATTCAGTCAAGAGAATGGCGAGCACTACCCATCCCAGCTTCGCAGATTATCGACTGGAATAATCTTACCGGACACCTCTCTCATTGGGAGATAGCCTGGAGAGCTGGTCTTGGTTGGAGAGGAAGAAATAATTTACTGGTTCACCCTCGGCTGGGTAGCCGGATTAGACTGGCCAGTATCTTGACAGATTTTCCTCTCCAGGTGGACTCACCTCTTAAGAGAGACTGTGGTGATTGCCGGCGCTGTATCCCTGTTTGTCCGGTCGGGGCGATCAAAGAAGATCCTGAAGAGTTTGATCTGGAGGCCTGCAAGGCTCAAATTCGTCTTTTTAAGAAAAAGTATAATCTACCTCATTATGTTTGTGGAATATGCGTCAAGGCTTGCGGAGGTACCCACAGTGATGGAGAAAAGAGAACAGACTAAAATGGAAGTTACTCCCAAGGGGGTTTTTATTGTAGTGGTTGATTATGGAATGGGAAATCTAAGAAGTGTGGAGAACGCTCTGAGTAAACTGGGTTATTTAGTAGTGGTGAGCAGAAGTCCTCAGTTGATTAAGAAAGCTTACGGAGTGATTCTTCCTGGAGTAGGTTCCTTCCGGGATTGTATGGAAAATCTCAAAAAACACCATCTTCTTTTTCCCTTAAGAGAGTTTATTCGGACTGGTCGACCCTTTCTGGGTATCTGCCTGGGGATGCAGGTTTTATTTACTGAAAGTGAAGAATTTGGGAAAGCGAGCGGAATGAACCTTATTAAAGGAAAGGTGAGGCAATTTTCCCCAAATGAGGAGATGAAGATACCTCATATGGGTTGGAATACTGTCCAGATAAAGAAGAGGTCTCCTATTCTAAGAGAGGTCAAGGAAGGAACTTATTTTTACTTTGTTCATTCCTTTTATTGTATTCCAGATAACCAGGAAGTCATCACTACCACTACTAACTACGGAGTGGAATTTGCCTCCAGTATCTGGAAAGATAATATTCTGGCCTGTCAATTCCATCCGGAAAAGAGTCAGGAGGTAGGACTCAGGGTATTAAGACAATTTGCTCAGCTTTGTGAAAAATGTTAGCTCGAAGAATTATTCCCTGTCTGGACGTGA
>AQRW01000013.1 GCA_000402295.1 Candidatus Aerophobus profundus SCGC AAA252-L23 | reverse complement strand
ATCGTCCCGTATGAAACTGGGAGCTCAGTCCATTTTTCGGTAACCATAGATAACCAAAACATCATCAAGTGGTGGGTGTCTCACATAAACAATGGTGAGCAGACAGAAGTGCGGATTGAGGGAAAAGTCATTATTGCCTTAAAGGACGTGGACCTTGACTTCCTCTTTTCGGAAGACTCATCATTTCAAACAGATATCCTTCAAGGTCTACAGGTTGTAAAGTAGGATGTACTGCATGGCTTGGGTGAGACGGTGTCAGATACAACAAGACCTGGGTTACAGGAATTATAGTATTCAGCTGTCAGACTGTCAAAGAGGAGTGCACTGGTAAGAAGTATAGGTAAACTTGCATACGAGTATGAAAAGTCTAAAAGGAGCCGGAAATGCGAATTATTAAAACAAGTGTGGTAATAGCTTTATCGTTACTGATTCTCTCCTCATATGGTTTTTGCCATACTTCAGAAACGACTGGTCAAGACGAGAGAATCACCGTAGAATTTAGTGGTTTGCAGACTGAGAGCATCTGTTGTTCCTGGGGTCAGGTATGTCTAAGTACCACCACAGTAAATACGGAAATCATGGTTCAAAACTCCCATTTGCACCACCTGCCACTCAAGGTTCAATGTAATATATATCTTAACGATATAGAGATAGTCAGCGGTTTGGGAGATGACCTGGAAATCGTGCCTCAGGCTAGTGGTAGCTCTGTTCGTTTCTCCAGTACCCTGGATAATGAGAAAATCATTGACTGGTGGGTCTCCCATATCAACAACGGTGAGAAAACAAGAGTAAGAATAGAGGGAAAAGTAATCCTCTCTCTTGATGAGGTAGACATCTTCTATCCTTATTCTGAGGAATCTGAGTTTGAAACAGATATGCTCAAAGGCTTAAACGGTACCAATCTGGGACATATAGATCTTGGAGTCTGCAAGATAGGCTGGAAACGTTTGAAATCTGAATGGGGAAAGGTTACCTCTCAAGAGACAGAGATCGAACATACCATCACCATCAACAATTTTGGTATCCTTCCTTGTCTCTTAGGGGTCACTGATGTAGACTACGGATTAGTTATGAACGAAATCCAGATGGCCAAAGGAAGTATGGGTCTACCCCTGGGTCTTTGGCCAGGGGAGGAGAAGTCTACTACCTGTAGTACCAGAATAAACAACCGGAAAATCATTGAGTGGTGGGTTAGTCATATCAAAAGCGGTGAGAAGACCAAGTACTGTTTCAATTATGTACCCATGGTGAAAGTTTTCGGTGGAAAACTGGCTAACTGGCCAAGTAAAACCTGCGGAACCTTTGAGACCAAGATTCTCCCCTGTGAAAAGACACCGTAGCCGATGGATAGTAGACCAATAAATACTGATATTCCTGCGATGCCCACAGGGAGAACGTCCGCAGAGGGGAAAATAGTGGAATTTTAGCACCGCTAAGTATAGGTTGGTTTGTTCTGGTTTTAGGCAAGAACAAGCTTAACAGACTGATAGGCGCTACAGTAGTCTTTTGTTTGTATACCTCTCTTGTATTCCAAGGCTCCGATGAACTGCTTGAATTCACAGCTGATAGTTTTTTGCAAGGTGGTCCGGATATCCTCTCTATTTCTTTTTTTGGTCTCTTTACCGAACCCTACCGTAACTGGTAGCGGAGAGGCAAGTCAATTTTACCAAAACACTTGGCAATAAAAGGTTTGGGAAAGAACTACCAGAAGAGTTTTGACAGTACTAAAAGGCTGAAAAGGAAGCGAAGGATGAGAAGTAAAAAAGCTGTGACGGTATTCTTGGTTTTGATTGTTATTGTGGTATTTCCCACCACACCTGTGATTGCAGCTAAAGGCAAATATGCCATAGAGATCGGAAACCAAATGGTTTCACTGAGCTACATCAGGCCACCCTCTGAGAGAGTATATTGGGGTGGTGGTCTTTCTGTCTGGTTCTGTGGTGGTGGCACTGCCAATTATACACTTTTTGAAGGTGAACCTCTTGAGTGGTGGAACTACCAGAAGAATTACATTAAGGGAAGTGCTTGGGAACTATACTTGAGGATGGGAGCGGATATTAGTCCTTCACTTCTTATGGAGCTCGGAGTTGGATACACCCAACAGCAAATAGTCGAAATGTATAAATCCACGGCTACCGGATGGTATTTTGGAAAAGAACGGTTCGAATCATATGGGACCTTTTTGGGGGCATTAAGTTACCACTTCCGGAGGTATTATGTCACTATAGGTTATCATTCACCTTACGGCATGACGGCCGGAGTAGGATGGGAATGGTGAAAAGGATACAGGTAACGGTGTCCCCCCGGAAAATCAGAGAAGGAAGAGAAAGATGAGAGAACTGGAAAGATTCTTCAGGAATTGCTTCCTTCACTATGGGTTTACCAATTGCGAATCTGGCTTGCTCAGAAAGGCACAGCACTGATTAATCCATTTGGCAACCAACTTTTGCAGGAAAATTACTCTATTTCGTTTCTCGAAATACCTTTGACTGAGCAAC
>AQRW01000012.1 GCA_000402295.1 Candidatus Aerophobus profundus SCGC AAA252-L23 | reverse complement strand
ACCTTAATGATCCTTTTTTCCCTGCCGGAAAAGCTCTCTTCTATTTCTTCATCCTTGAATGATGTTCCCTTTTCAATGACGTCGGATATTCTCTGACAGAATAAGGGTGAGAAGAACTCACGGATACTCCTATTTCTGACCTCTTCCTTTTTTCTGGCCACAATCTGGGAAAAGACGGGATTTGCCCTGGATATCTTCAGATCTTGATTCACTACCGCTAAGGCGATGGGAACCGAAGATACAAGGTTTTCATTGTATTCCTTTAGATTAATAGCCTGGTGCAGGGATTCTTGGGTGCAATTATAAAGATGGGCATTCTCCAGAGCAACAGCAGCCTGAGAGGCCAGGGTAGAGAGCAGAACTAAGTCTTCACCGGAGTAATCCTTGCCTGCCTGCTTTTTTCCCAGGGTGATAAGACCCACCAGATTGTTCTTGACTTTTAGAGGAACAAATATTTCTGCTTTTAAGGAATTTATTTGAGCTATTTCACTTTGCCAGAGACTCTTGAATTCGGCAAAAGTGACCAGCTCATCCCGATTGATAACTCTCTCTTCTCTGACCAGGCGGAGAAAAAGGGGTATGTCTTTTCTTAACCTGGTTGAGGAAATAGTGTCAGGCTTTAATCCTCGCCAGGCCACTGGAACCAGTTGATTGTCCTTTTCCAGGAGAATAGCCAGTTCATTGGTCTGCATGGTTTTGCTCAGTAGATCAGTGGTTGAATTAGTTAGCTCCTCCAGGTTAATGATGGTACTCATTCGATTAGAGAAATCTTTGAGGACCTGATAAAAGTTGTACTTTTCTCCGAAGAAGAGCCGATCAGTCCATCTCCGGACCCGCTCCCTGAGAGGCCAGAAAACAAGAGTAATCACTATTCCCATCAAGAAAGCCGAGAGGATGGTAGGATGGCCAAGAACTCGGCGCAGGTACCTTTCCAGGATAAGAACCCAAGACAAATAAACTCCCATAAAGATTGCGGTCAGAAGGGAGTAAAAGGCACTTTTGTGGAGAATTAGCCTAATGTCAAAAAGCTTATATCTGAAGATAGCATAGGTGATCAGGAGAGCGGTGGTGAGGTTGGCGGCAATGTCTATGGGATAACCTTTGAAGCCCACAAAGTTAGAGATTGTTCCTCCGATGACGATTAGTATGCCTGCTGTCAAGCAGCCCAGGCGTTGATGAAAGATAGCGGAAGTATTTCGTGTAAAAGCCCTCAGCAAATTAGCGAGGGATAGGCCCAGGAAGGCGAGTGCTATAGTCATCACCAGCGGAGTCAAAAGTCCAAATTCAGGGACACATAGGGCGGTATGTGGATCGATATAAACACTTTTAATGAGATAATCTGGTTTAGACAGGGTGATAACTAGAATTATCAGACAGGAGAGATAGCTCAAGAACACCAGTAGTCTCTGACCCCTGATTCGGAGGAAGGCACGAGCAAAAGGGAAGTAAAGGGTGAAATAAAATCCGGCTCCGGCAGCCATTAGTTGATACCAGAAGAGAGCCATTCCGGTGTTGGTACTGGAACTCACCATCAGGGCAGTGATTTGCCAGAAGGCCATGGCTACCAAATAAAGGACAAAGAACCGATTTACCTGGGAGTTAAAATTGCGCCAGACAATCAAGCCTATCAGAATAAGATAACATCCCAGGGACAAAAATGAGACCATCATCGAGAGTGACATACTTTTTCTCTTAGGCTAAGCGTCTATATGATTCTTCTATTTGGCACCGGTAACTATGAAGATTAAGGGATACCATTTTTTTTGGGGATGAGGATAGGAGTAAACCTCAAATGCTCTCAGAGATGTTTTCCGGAGAAGTCTTTCCCACTCTTTAGGTGTGTAAGCATTCTTAAAGGCGGCAGCCTCAGCATGTCTTTTGGCACTAAAGGGATTGATGCATCGGTACAAAAACACCATAACCTGTGCACAAATCTGACCCACAGGAGTTCTCCACGATGGGCTGGCTCCCAGGTCCGCGATCACCAGCCGACCTCCTTTTTTCAAAACCCGGACCATCTCTGAAAGGACTTTGGGAACCTGCATATGATGAATAGCCAGGGCGCTGGTTACCAAATCAAAGGAGGCATCGGCAAAAGGGAGTTTTTCGGCCGGGCAGCGTTTCAATTCAATTTCCCCGCTTAGTCTGGCTTTCTGAATATTTGATTTAGCAACTTCCAGCATCTCAGGGGTGAGGTCAATGGCTACCACTTTTTCCCCCGTTCTCTTGGCCACTTCAATAGCTATTAGACCTGTACCGGTACCAACATCCAGAGCGCTATCACCTTCTCTGGCATCAATGGCTTTCATCAGTCGCTGGCGGAATTCATCGTATTTCATCCCGGAATACCTTTCTACTTCTTGACCTACCGTGTCTTCATAGTGGACAGACCATTCTCCGAAGGCTTTCCGAACTTTATCCTCCATTGTTGTCTTCTCTCTTTTTAATCAGTTTGTTACTCAGCAACAAAAGCTTTTCTAATGCCTCATGGGGGGG
>AQRW01000011.1 GCA_000402295.1 Candidatus Aerophobus profundus SCGC AAA252-L23 | reverse complement strand
GATTTTGTTGTTGCCTTAAAACAGTTATCCAGTAAGGATTTAGAAAGACTGTGCGCCTGTAGTTCAGTGGATAGAATGTCGGCCTCCGGAGCCGATACAGAGCAATCCGAAGAGAAGCATGAAAAGCGGAAAAGAGGCTCTAAATAAGCATTTCCATCACATTTCCTTTCCCACCAATTTGCCAGAATTTGCCTCAATTTGCACCTCTCATAGACACTATATGGACACCAAAGATTGCGTGAAAGCACAGGTAAAGAAAAGGTGGGGTTAATCGGTAAATGTCTCAATGTAGCATTATCAGAGAAGTTGTGAGAGAGTGGTTCGAGTCCTCTTCGGCTCCCCTTTTGCAAACCCCTTTATAACTCTCTCCATCCGTTCGTCAATCCCCAAGCCTTCGTAATCCAGCGAGTTCTCAAAGAGCGGGCCGTTCCCGGCGGGGCGGAAGCGGCATTACGGTGGATTTTCCAGATAGTCTACCCCATGCGAGTGTCGCGAGTCGCGTCGTGAGCATGTCGCAAGTTGTGTCGCAAGATTGTCGCAAGTTCAGTCGGTCTCCTTCATCCGGTAAACGAGCTTGTTGGTCGCTCCCTCCGAAATCAACAACCCCAGGTCCACCATAGTTTTCAAGTCCCGTTGCAAAGACCGGCGGTTGACATCGGGGCACAGGAGCTCGAAATCCTGGATGGTCAGGCGGCCGTGCTCCAGGATGTGTACGAGGGCCTTGGCCTGGCGGTCCGAAAGGTCATGCTCCTTGATGAGCACATCTCGCCGGATAGCCTGCTCCCCGCGCTCTCTGACCTCAGCAAGCTGGGTGGTTAGTCCCTCGATGAAGAACTCCAGCCACCTGGTCATGTCCATGCCGTCTTCGCGGACGCTTTGGATGGACCGATAAAAGGCGGGGCGGTTCCGGTCGTAGTATTCACTGATCGTGAACAGCCGTTTGAAGTCGTATCCGGCCCGGTAGAGGCAAAGGGTAGAAAGCAGCCGGGACGTTCGACCGTTGCCGTCGAGGAACGGATGGATGTGCACAAGTTGAAATTGGGCGACGCCGCTCACCAGCGCAGGATGGACCTCCTGTTCCTGGTTGAGCCAATCCACCAGCTCCGCCATCATGATCGGCACATCGTGCGCTGGGGGCGGTGTGTAGACCGTCTCGCCGGTGATGGAGTTGACCACGTAATTCTGGATTTTCCGGTATTCGCCTGGAGCCCCGGTGCCACCACGGACCTTTTCCACCAGCCGCTTGTGGATTTCCCGGACCAGTCCCTCGGTAATCGGGCCGCCGTCTTCAAGATAATCGGAGACGAACTCGAACGCCTTCCGGTAATTCAGCAGTTCCTGTACATCATCGGGGTCGGCCTCGGGAACCAGGGTTCCCTCCAACAATCGCTCGGCCTGCTCCAGGGTTAGGCGCGTCCCCTCAATGTGTGTTGTATGGTGGGCTTCCAGGACCAAGGCGCGGCGGCCCATCTCACGCACCCACTCCTCGGACAATGTTGCGGCCTCCAAAAACCCCCGGGCCCGCTCGATGCGGGTCAGCCCGGCAGTGATCCGGTTCGTAATCGTGAAGATGGGTTTGAAACTCTTTGTCATTCCGCCTCACCTCCATTCTTTGTCGAGAAGCATCTTCTCAAGGGGCTTCGGTGTGTTCGCAAGAGATACGCTTCCGGCGGCAAGGGACGTACCGGCTCCGAGCGGGAATGAGACGTTATCGGTTTTGAGGATTGTGCCGAAACGGACGGGCATTTCCTTGAGGAGTTCCTCAAGTGCTTTTTGAGGCTTATCTTGGTTCTCACTGCTCTCGGGGTCATCGCTCAAGATGCCATGTAGGTGCTGATCTAAGACGTTCTCGTTACCGATGCGTATCCGATAATCAGACAAGCGGAAAGTCTCGCTCATCGCTTTGCCTCCTTTCCTTTCGTCATTGGCTTCCGTAGCATGACCAGGTCGTCATCCAGGCCGTGATAGAGGATGCCAGGGGCTGGACCCCATTGGTCAGACACTAATTTGCAAAAGTTAAGTTACAGCTAAGTCTGTTTTTGTAGTTCTTACTATTATAATATACCTCAGCTGGTGTCCGACAGTCAAGTGATTGATGCGGCCTCTTTTGGTTGTAGAAGCCAAGATATCTGCTGATTTCTTCTTTTACTTCCCGAACCGTCTGGTAGTTGTGGAGGCGGACTTCCTGGTATAATATTCACTTATTTGTTGAGAATACTTCGCCTTCAGTGGCGAATGTTGACATCAGTCTCTATTCCCCCTCCAAAATCTTTTCCACGGTTGTCTTCCCTAATTTGGCAATCTTCAAAAGAATTTGCGCAGGAGGAATAGTCTCTCCCTTCT
>AQRW01000010.1 GCA_000402295.1 Candidatus Aerophobus profundus SCGC AAA252-L23 | reverse complement strand
AATCCTACATAAACCGGCTTGGTTCCCGGTTCATATTTGGTGAAGCTGAGAAATAAGGCCCAGATTTCCGGAACAACAATTATCAATAACAGTAGACCCAATACTGGAGCCAGCAACAATAATGAAGAACTAACTTTATATCTTCCCTTCAATATTCCTCATGTTTATCTTTTTCTTTTAAGGAAAAAATCGCTATATCCTCCCCGTCTGTGATAGACGGGGAGGATATCCCTATCTACAAGATAAGTTAGGGCAATAAAGCCTCTATTTCTTCGGCGGCTTTATCCATTTCTTCTTGGGCCGATTGGCCGTAAACAATCACATTGTGGGCATACTCTCCAATAAGATCAATCACTTCATTGGCATTCTCAAAAGCAGGGAAGACCGGGGCAACATACGGGGCTACCTTTGCCTCCATTGTAGCAGCCGGATTGTTTTTGAGGTATCTAGGATCCTTCAAAACAGAGATTCTGGCGGGAGTAGTCCCGGATAGTCCCATGCTAAGCACACTGTCTTTGGAACACATAAACCTCAAGTATTCCCAAGCTAAATCTTTATCATCCGACCCTTTGAGAATTCCCCAGCCCCAGATACTGGTGAGACCGGCCAGATGTTGTCCTCTGGCTTGTAATTCCTCGGGGAGGACCTTCCTTATCATCACCGCATATCCGGCAATTTTGGATTGTTTCGGATCATTGAAAGTACGTCCGTAGCTGGTATTCCCGTTGAAGAAAACCACTCGGTTTTCCTGCATCATCTTTATTTCCTCGGCATAGCCGTAGGTAATCGCATCTGGTGGCACTATACCTTCTTGATACATTTTCTGTAACCATTCAAGGGCTTTGACTGCCGGTGGTTGGTTGATGACACACTTCAAATCTGGGGTTATCAAATCTCCTCCAAAATACCTTGCCCAGTGACACAGTACTTCATATAGACTACCTACGCTTCCTCTGAAAGAATAGCCGAAGACTTTTTCGCCTGTTGGTCGCTCGAAAGTGCACTTCTGGGCAATCTCATAAAACTCCTCCGCGTTTAACTCTGAGGGCACTGCTATACCTCGCTCCTCCAATATTTTGGTATTGCACCAGAATATCCCACTGTAACATACTCTGGTGGGAATTGTATAAATGTTACCGTCTATGGTGCCGATTTGTACCATAGATGGAGGATAATCTTCCGGGAAATCCTCGATGGGTTTGCTTTCCAAATAGGAATCAAGGGGTTCTAGGAAGTTGGCTATGCGAGGCACCGCCCACGAGTTAAGAACATGGATGATATCCTCCTCGCAACTGCTCAGGGGACCCAGGCGATTGAGTTTTTCTTGAGTTTTAGGGTTAGGGTAGGTTTGATAAATGACCTCTACATCGTACTTTTTCTCGAACTCCTCCACCAGGTTTCTCCCCAGTGCTCCGGTTTCCTCAGCAGTAGCAGCTTTTCTGTGGACCTGGTGCCCGATAATTATGAGTTGTTTTTTTGCTTGACCGGCCAAACAAATTCCCAACAGCAAAACTGAGGTCAATAAGATCTTACTGATCATCTTTGTACTTTTTCTGGACATTTCTTTTCCTCCCTTCTATCAATGTCAAAAATACAACGGAATTTCACCATTCTACCACAAATTTATTTAGATATCACCTCCTTATCAAACACGGACTTTCCCCTTTTGCTTACTCTCCCTCTTATCACCAGAGTCTGTCTATCAAGAAGTTGAGAACGGACTGTGGTTTGCTTCTCATCGTAATTTGCCAGTTGCTAACCTTGAACTGCGAGTTTCTTTTTGTTTTCCGCCCGATTCTAAGACGAATATTAATCCATTATATTATTTTACCTATCCCTGTAGAATCCCTGTCAATTGTGCGTTCAATTCTATTTAGCCGGTATCTACTTTTCTACAATCAAGAAAGACCAAACAGTCACTTGACTACCGGACATTAGTTGAGCTATACTACAATAGTAGGAACTACAAAAGCAGGCTTAGCTGTAACTTAACTTTGGCAAATTAGTATCCGACCGGGGGCTCCGCCCCAAAGTTGTTAAGCCCCAACACACACTAATAAAGATAATTATGAGACTAGACTATGAGAAGCACTCCGGATTTTTCTTAATTACTTTCTCTCATGCCTTAATCCATATTTTCTCTGACAGTCTGGCTCCCCTATTTCCTCTCATAAGAGCAGAATTTGGTCTCTCTTACACCCCGACTTCTGCATATACTGACGGAAAACCGTATGAAACCTAGAGAAAATTTTCAAGTCGGTAGTACAGTTCACTTTTATTTCATATTTTACT
>AQRW01000009.1 GCA_000402295.1 Candidatus Aerophobus profundus SCGC AAA252-L23 | reverse complement strand
AAGGAGGGTCTAATGATGAAATTGATAAAAGTAGGAGTATTGGTGGGAATATTTATGGTGGTTGGCGCAGGAGCCTCATTTGGAGTAGAGGAGGCATCTTATGAGATAGGACTCATCCTGGGTAAGCCTACCGGAATAAGTTTCAAAATATGGCGAAGTCCCGACAGAGCTATTGACCTGGCGGGAGCCTGGGACCTTGACCAAAACCTATTTCGTTTTCACGGTGATTATCTGTGGCATCGAGCGGCCAAAGAAGTCATAAAGGCACCAGCTCAGAATCTAATCTATTACGGAATCGGGGTGCGGTTCATTGCTGCCCCTAAAGAGGGAGAAATTGGATTGAGGTTAGCAGCCGGTCTGGAGCACTTTTTTGAGGATTCCCCTCTCACTTTTTTTATGGAAATTGCGCCAGTAATGTCATTACTGCCCTCTACCGAATTTGACGTGGATTATGGTGTCGGTCTTCGTTACTCCTTTTTTTGAAACTTACATTTTTTTTGGGAGGAAAAAATTGCCTTCCGGACTTCCTCTGATTGGTATCACCATGGGAGATCCCGCCGGGATAGGACCGGAAATTGCGGCCAAGGCTCTTAGTGAATCTCGGATTTACCGAATCTGCCGTCCTCTAATCATTGGTGATGCCAGAGTAATACAACTGGCCTGCGAAATTGTTAGGGTCGGTCTTGACTTGAATCCAGTGAAAAGCCCGGGAGAGGGGAAGTATGAGTTTGGAACAATCGATGTATTGGATCTTGGTAATGTGAAGATAGAAAATTTGACCTATGGGAAGATGAGCAAGATGGGAGGTCAGGCTTCTCTGGATTATATTAACCAGGCTATTAATCTGGCCAGGACCGGCTGTATTGATGCTGTCACTACCGGGCCAATTCACAAACAGGCTATTCATTTAGCTGGTTCTTCCTATCCCGGCCATACTGAGATGTTTGCTCAGCAGACTGGAACGAGGGATTATGCGATGATGTTGGTGGTGGGTAACCTCCGAGTAGTTCACGTAACTACCCATGTTGCTCTCAATGAGGTTCCTTCACTCATTAAAAAAGAGAGGATTTTGAAGGTTATAAGATTGGCCCATCAAGCCATGATCGGTCTGAAAATTAAAAATCCCAGGATCCTTGTTCTTGGTCTTAACCCTCATGCCAGCGACGGAGGACTCTTTGGCAGTGAGGAAGAAAGGGAAATCATCCCGGCAGTGTGCCAGGCCAGAGATGAAGGAATACTGGCTAATGGACCTCTGCCTCCCGATACCGCTCTCCTCAAGTTGAGAAGTGAAGAGTATGACGTGGCGGTAGCCATGTATCACGACCAGGGTCATATACCGCTGAAACTGTTAGCCTTTGATTGGAATGCCCACTCCGGAAAGTGGAAGTCCGTACGTGGGGTCAACGTTACCCTGGGTCTTCCCATGGTGAGAACTTCAGTAGATCATGGGGTAGCCTTTGATCGAGCAGGGCAGGGGACAGCCAGTCCCGATAGTCTGCTTCAGGCTATCGAGCTGGCTGCTCTTTTGGTTAGTGCACAAAAATAGTGTTCCCTAAATAGTATTGCCATGATTTGTCATTGCGAGCCTGCCCGAGGCAGACGTGGCAATCTCAAGTTCGTAGAGACGTATACATAACTCTTGCCTGAGAGGATTACCACAACTTTTTTCCTCCATGTCATCTACTGGTATTTTTCGTAGGAAACTACTTCACTCAAGTTTTTCCTTGGTTTGGGGAAAGACTTATGCGATGGATAACCCAGGGGAAAGAGGATAGGCACTCTTATATTATCGGGAATGCTGAGAATCTCCTTAACCTTGGCCTCGTCAAAGGCACCAATCCAACAGGTCCCCAAACCCAGCTCGTAAGCCTCCAGAGTCATATGATCAGTGGCTATGGCCAGATCAATAGGATAGCTTGGCTGACCGCACGACATTATGTGCTGGGTTTCGGTAGCACAGATAACCATTACCACCGGTGCCTCTCCCACAAAATCTTGTCCATTGGCCGCCTGGCTCAATTTTCTCCTTGTTTGCTCATCCTTGACCACAATAAATTTCCATTCTTGCCTATTGCTGGCTGAGGGAGCCAGTCTTCCAGCCTCTAAAATCTTATTGAGTTTTTCCTCTTCAATTTGTTTCTCTTGGTAGGCTCTTACACTTCTTCTTCCCTTGATTGCCGCAAAAACATCCATATTACCCTCCTTATTCTAATAGCTATAACAACTTGTTTACCCCAAGGGTGAACCGTCAACTAAGCAAAACATACATCACCAACGGGTTTTTGTCAACC
>AQRW01000008.1 GCA_000402295.1 Candidatus Aerophobus profundus SCGC AAA252-L23 | reverse complement strand
CGAACTTTGGCTATTCCTGAGCTTCTCAAAGATAATTACCGGGTGGTGTTTGTGGGTACAGGAGCAGGACTTCCTTATTTTCTGGGTATTCCTGGTGAGGATCTCAACGGAGTCTATTCGGCCAACGAATTCCTTACCCGGGTTAATCTGATGAAAGCTTATCTTTTCCCTGAGTACCTTACTCCCATTAAAATTGGCCGAAGGATAGCCGTTATTGGTGGTGGAAATGTGACTATGGATTCAGCTCGGGTGGCTCTAAGGTTAGGAGCCGAGGAGGTAGATGTCATATATCGTCGCTCTCGGCAAGAGATGCCTGCCCGGGAAGAGGAGGTTGAAAACGCCCGGGAGGAAGGAGTAAAATTTCACTTTCTTACTGCCCCGAAGGCTTTTTTGGGTAATGAGGAAGGAGAACTTACCCAGATTCGTTGTCTTGGTATGAAACTGGGTGAGTTAGATGAAAGTGGTCGGAGAAGACCTTTTCCTATAGAAGGCTCTGAGTTTGTTATGGATATAGATACGGTAGTGGTAGCTATTGGTCAGGGAGCTAATCCTCTTCTGGCACAGCATACTCCTGATCTCAAGGTAGACAAGCGCGGCCATATTCTGGTGAAGGATGAAAGTGGACAGACCAGTATTTCTGAGGTATTTGCTGGTGGAGACATAGTGACCGGGGCAGCTACGGTCATAGCGGCTATGGGAGCAGGTAAGAAAGCAGCCCGGGCCATTGATGAGTATTTAAGGAAAAGCAGTAAAACAAAAAAGTCCGGGTAGAATTAGTCTGGGGTTTTCATTCCTCTGTTTTTAACCTGGAGTTTTTCTTCTTTAGCCAGGGATAGAAGAGAAAAAATTCCCAGACCCAGGAAAATCATTAGCGAGCTCAGAGCCACATTGTAATTGCCACTCCAGGCGATCAGTAAACCCATAATAATTGGTCCCAAAACCCCGACTGCATTTCCCAGACCATTTATCAAACCAGTACCTGTACTCATTACCCGGGATGGTATCATTAACTGAGCTAGAGTATAGACATTGGGTGGGATTGAAGCCAGGAAAAACATAATTATTGTTAAAATGACCAGCAGAACAATTTTAGAATGGACCAACAAAATAACTGAAAATAGGAAGGCTGCTGCCAGAAAACCGAGAATGGTAAGTGAAACTCTCCGTCCCGTTCGGTCACCCATCCAGGAGCCACCAAACATACCCACTATTCCTCCCAGATAAGGTAGTGCTACCCCCAGAGCCATTTCTTTTATTGTAAATCCTCGGGCTTCTATCAAATAAGTGGGTAGCCAAAGGGATAGGCCCCACCAGACAATATTGATCATACTAAAAGCTACGGTAAGGAGTCGAAAGGAGCGATTTTTGATGACTTTCTTTAACTCAAGAAAAGTAACTGAAATATTCACCGGGGAAACTTCCCTGGAGGAGGGGGTTTCTTTTAGATAAAGAGCTAAAGGCAGGCAGATGACGAAACCGCCCAGGGCGACGAAGTGAAACATTACTCTCCAGGAAGTGACCATAATTAGGGGAACCAGAAGAAGGGGGGCCAAAAGATTGGCTACCTCACTGCCACTTTGATAGACGGCATTGGCTCGGGATCTTTCGCGGAAGGGAAACCAGTTGTGAGTGATTTTACTGGCTATGGGGAAAAGGATACCCTGAGCTACCCCTAGAAGTACTCGGCTAGCTAAGAAGAGAAGATATATGCTACCAAATATAGCTCCCAGAGAAGTAGAGACTGACCAGAGGATAACAGAGGCAAGGAGGCATTTTTTACTTCCCAATATGTCAGCCAAGGGACCGAGAAAAATGTTGGAAAGACCGTAGCTCAATACAAAAGCGCCTAACAAAAGTCCTCCCTTAATTCCCTTTTCACTCAGAGCCCAGGCGTATTCACCGGAAATAAAGGGAAGAGCCAGGGAGACATTCATTCTGGCAAAAAAAGCCAGCAATACCGCGAAGAAAAGCAGAAAGACTATAAACCATCTTGATTTCTCCGGACAGTAATTTTGCTCTTTCATAGAAAATTTACCCTTTCAGGGAGAAAGTCCTTATCTTGTATTTCATCTCATGAGATTGCCACGTCGCTGTGCTCCTCGCAATGACAGAAGGAGTGGGATTGCCACGTCGCTGTGCTCCTCGCAATGACAGAAGGAGTGGGATTGCCAC
>AQRW01000007.1 GCA_000402295.1 Candidatus Aerophobus profundus SCGC AAA252-L23 | reverse complement strand
TGAACTTGGTTCCCTTCCTACCTTCCTCGGCTATTGAGAATAATGCCTCAAACGATATGATTTGACTAATGAATTCATCCTCTATCCTTTGCCTTATACCAAAGGTATTTTTTCTTAAATTGGGAAAGACGGTGAGCAGAAGAAACTTCAGCGTTTAACAATGACCACCACCAGATTTTCAATTCTTCCGTTGCCGGAAGATATAGCCCATTATCCGGCAATTCCGGCAAACTCTTTACTATATCTTTACCGAATAATAGTTTCCAATCTTGTTTACCCTGGTTGAATCTGTATCTAAAAAAGGGATGATTGGCGTATAATCCGAAAAACTCAGAAGTAGAATATAATCCAAGTTCTCTGTCCGCCTGACCAAAAAGTGGAACAATGTGGGACAATTTGTCATAAGCAGAGCTAACTTTTTGTTTCACCGATCCGACCCCGGTCTTTTTTTCATCATCTACAATTACCGATAAATCTATATCACTTAATCCGTATATGATTTCCTTGTGGGACACACTGCGACGCAAATATATTGCCTTTACACCCCTCACGTCACCTAGCACATGTACAGCTAATTTGATAGCTCCAAGGTAGAGCATTTTATAAAGAAGACTTAATGGTGGAAAGGAGGTTTTGATAATTATCACTTGGACCAGATTTCGTACATTCCGGGTCACATTACTTACCTGTTATGACTTTTCATTTAAAGCATCATTGAAGAAAAAAGGTGCTATGTTAAGGAGTGGGTTTTTGATTATAGCGCGGTCGGCTGACACCATCTATTCTCTCGAATTTACTCGAGCAGCCGCAGTGTTTGGGAAGCAAATAGAGACGTGAGCTAGTCTCGAGATTTAACCAACAAGCACACTCTTTCAAAAAACTCGATGGATACTCAGCTTTTACAGACAAAAACCAATTTCAATTGAGTATACTATAGGCTTTTTCCTCCACTTTCGAGTCATGGGTTCTCATTATTTGCTCATGTGTTCACTGATTGACTGAGTAATTGCATATTCATTATGAATTTTTTTGACGAAATTGTCAAATTTAGCTGTGCTTAGAAGGCCTTATCTATGAGTTAAAAAACGTATTGAGGGTTCATCAAGTTTCTACGACCCCAAAAGGGTATTTGTCCAAACATGAGAAAGATGTAATTCACCACTTGACTTTTATAGTACGTCTCATACTAACTCTCCGGTTGGCCATTTGATACTCCCTCTTTTCTACTTATGACAAGGGAGTATCTTAGCCTTTTTTCAGGAAATATGAATGGTTGAGATCATCTCTGCCAATCATTCCGACGTTTTTCAAAAAAGTGGTAAAGTTTGCCTCGGAATGGGTGGCAAGTTTGCTCCGGAATCTACATTGGGACTGTTTTTAGCTGAGGGATTAAGGAAAAGAATCTTTGATGCCGGGATGAAAATGAGCCTGGAGGAAATCCTCTCTCATTTAGGAAACATAAGAAAGTCAACCACCATATCCTTCACCGGAAAAAGGGGCAGACCCCGGGTTGCTCTCCAACTTGAAGAGATGGATGAGACTGAGAAAAAGTTATTTGACATTGTAGAAAAAAATCCCTGTTTAGTACATACACAAAAATCTTCCGAAACATACTACAGTTCAAGGTTTCCAGATTTAGCGTAGTAAACTTCCGCTATCCGAATGAAAATGAAGCGCCTTTTATCGTTTTCAGAAAAGCCTCAAACCAGACCTGCCCTCAGCTTGCGACAGGGCAGTGACTGTAAAGATTTTTATTCTCCTGCCTTTCTATTGGCCCTATTGTTTCACGGACGCAAAAAAGCTATAATACGTATGGTTTGGGTTAGACCCCGAGTAAGAATAAAATAGTAGGATGCTATGCAACATGATGATTACAAGACACAACTTCACAAAACCCACGAGCATCTAGCTAAGATAGTGTTTCAGAAATTCAAAAATAAAGTTGAGGGTGTGGAGACTGACACTAAGGAGCATTACGGTATCAGAAACGAAATTGAAAAGCTACCCGAATTTGGTGTCTGTCTTGAATATATTGTGGAGGACCCGGCATTGGAACAATTTAAAAGCTCGGGTTCTTTTGACGTAGCAGAATATCTTGCTTTTCATAGAGGTTGGCTTTCAAATTTCTTGCATCAAATTCTACTTCGACTATCTGA
>AQRW01000006.1 GCA_000402295.1 Candidatus Aerophobus profundus SCGC AAA252-L23 | reverse complement strand
GAGGCACATTCTCCTGATGCAACTTTAATAATCTACCTTAACGAGGTCTTCCAAGTGAAGAATGAAGAAGGAATTCTGTTTGAGCTGCCAAGCAGCGAGTTTATTCCTTCCCGAAGTGAGGAAGACCGAGCAGTTATGCATATATCGATTATCGCCGGAGCGAAGGAGAATGTCCCGAGCCCTGCTTGATTTTTTGCTGTGTTTCAGATAAATTAGGAGCATCCTGGCACTATTAGGGTAGTCGCAAGTTTTAACTTGCGCAAATAAACGCAGGCTAAAGCCTGCGGCTACCAATTCTCTTGGGTAAAACTTGGTTGACAAAAAGGAGCAAAGTGGACTATGAGTAAAAAGAAGGGAGGGCTATTCCGAAAATTAGCCTTGAGTACATTTTCCATTTTTCTGATTCTGGTAGTTCTTCCGACTTTTTCCTCTCTGGCTCAAGAAGCGCCGCAAATTGAGGAGGTAATCTTGGTGTCGGGATCTGAAGTCCTTCCTGACGATATCAACAAGACCATTCCTTTTGAGGAGAAGATCAAAATCTGGGCAATAATAAAAAGCAGCCAGAGTTACTACCTGGGCGGGGATGACTCTTTTCCCGAAGAGGTGAAAATCAAAGGTAAGCTCTATTCCATAAAGAAAGGTTCCCTGAAAAGATGGCCGAGAAATCGTTGGGGCCAGCCTGAGATAAACTGGTATCAGGTAATGCCCAAAATGAAGCCTTCTCAGCCTTCTACTAATTATCCCTGGTATTCTAATGTGATTACTGAGGGAGAAGCGGAAGGTCAGTGGAGAGGGTTTGATATTATTGAGTATAAGCAGATACCTCTATTCCGGCAGGGATGGTGCCTAACTACGGCTAAAAAACCGGGGACAGTACGTTTCCGGGCTGAAGTTACCTTCCGGGGAAAGAAAATTTCCTCTCCCGGTCGACCTGATTCTTCCCAGCTCAGCGGCTTATTGCCTGAGGATTATTACCGGGGGATAAAGGCCACAGTTTGTCGGATTAGTCGTCTTTCTGATCATCCGAATAAGCTCATCAGATATTTAGAGGCCCTCGGAGGAGTTCCCTGGTGCTGGGGTCCTGACTTCCGGGACCCGCCCAAAAATACTCCTTCTGAGCACCAATCTGATTTTTTCAATCCGGTTTGTACCGAGTGTTCTGAGGTAATCATTGCTTCTCTGAGAGCTATGGGGAACAAGAATGTTATGTATACCTCAGTAGAGAATATGGTAAAGGGTCTATATACTCGGGTCCTGGATAAGAGAGTCCTCACTTACCAGAAAGTTGATCTATTCAAAAACTGGGTTCCCCGGAGTTTGACTTTTCAGGGAAATTTCTATCTTAGCGGGGGACAAAAAATCCAGATAAGAGATGATAATTTCCGGACCATCAAAGAATTTGCAATTGATTCTCTGGAGATTCTTGACCTGACTATTTCTGCGGAAAAAGAGGTATATGTAATCGGTCGGGACGAGGATAAAGTAGCTGTGTATCTTCTTGACTCCGAAGGCAAGGTCAAAAACTGTATTGAGCCGACAGTTCAGCAAAGTATTTTTCTGGGTAAGACAGAGTACTTCTCCTCTGTAAAAATCTGCCCCAGCGGGATTGATCTGGACAGAGACTATTTTACTGAAAATGAGCGGCAGCTTATTTATCTGCTGGCCTCAGACACTGTTTATGCTTTTACCCAGGAGGGTAAGGAGGTAGACTCAGTTGAGCTCCAGGGACTATCTTCTAACCAGATTCCCATCGGGACGCTAAGGCTCTATCAGGGACTAATTTATCTTCCCGTATATGACACAGAGATACTAATCTATAATTTTCAGGGTAAGTTGCTGAGAACAATTAACTTCGAGGAACCTGTCTTAACCTTAGAGATTAAGGAAGGAAACCTGATAATTATTCATCCCTTCCCCCTGAGAGCCCTAGTCTATGACCTAGAGGGACACTTCTTACGGGATTTCAGTGAGAAAATCCTGGATAAAGAGGGAGGGGAAGGTAAAGGTAGAAGAAGGGTGAGTAGTGCTTTTTGGTGAGCCCCTGGGCCAAATGAAC
>AQRW01000005.1 GCA_000402295.1 Candidatus Aerophobus profundus SCGC AAA252-L23 | reverse complement strand
TAAGGAATTTTTCCTTAATAATCTCAGGCAAAATTGCGTTTAATCGTTCTTCAAAATTCTTTTTCATTTAGATGCCTGTATGCACGTAAGAACATATGACTCATTGTTATTTTTGAGATAGTCTATAATCTCTGGCACAATTTCGACTTTCCTTAACTTCCACTGTCGAGAACTTTCTAAATAACCAGCTTCTCCCAGAATTTTATGAACCACGCTCCTCACTTTCTTTGCTGTGGAAAGCGGAAAATCTTTCATTAATGGATCTCGTTGTTTGCATGAAACGATAAATTCATCCCATAAAGCAGAAGTAAGCCTATCTTCCATTTTTTTGAATTGTTCACGCACGACAATATCAAGATAATCACCTAATATACGGCAATGTTTAATCGCAGCCGCAAATAATGCTTGAGTTGTTAAAATGCTGTCACCATCTCGCACCGTTTTCCATAAATCAGAAGTCATCATTCCAAGACGAGTTTTAATAAATGATGCTAGGCGTTTCGATGAGGCAACACTGAGTTTTTGTAGAATGTTTTCTTCTTCAATTGCTTTCTTCCATTCTTCGACTGTGACTTTCTTTAACATCAAATCTGCAATTTTTCTGCTTTCAGGAACTAGCAATGCTCCTACTGTTATATTTGCTGTATAATGTATTTTCATATATTCTTTCTAGATTCGATGAACTCTTCCAAATCTTCGGGTTTAATTCTCCACCTCCTGATTTTAATCGCTTTAATCTCTTTTGCGTTTATGAGATCACGCACCCATTCCTCTGTAATATCCAATTTATTGGCAACTTGTCGTACGGTGAAATAGTTTTTTAGATCAACCATTGTTCTGACCTCGCTCTTGAAGACAATCTCGTATAATCCTTATCGCTCCGTATGAACCAATATTATACTTCTTCCCTAAAAATAAGTCAATTTGATTCCAAAATAATGTCTTTTCGGGAAAAACAGGCTCTGAGCATAGTTAGCGGAAGACGCCGAAGGTAGCTGAAACACAAAGCAAAGGGCTAATGCATCACCTCGCCGCCTTGCCTCCAGTCAGTCAAAAAAAAGGAACTTCTATATATTGTAAAACCTGCATAGAAGATCAGCCGAAAGTCCTAATGTAAAAATAGGGCATGATTTACTTCTTATGATTTAAAATTAATCTAATTTCTGGGCGATTTTGATGTTTTTCAAAAAGCAACCCCGGCACCTGTTTTTAAGTATCAGATTTTAGCTCTCTGCATTCAGGATCATACCCAAAAACAAATTCCTCTCCGGATTTCGTAGCAATCATAATTGAAGCGTGATTTTTGAAATAATCAACTAAGGCCGCGCGGGTATCCGCGCTTTTTGAGCCGGTAATAACATCCGTGCCTTTATGCTTCTCAATCCACTGTTTGTATATTGACTTTGCCAGTTCATCGTCATTTGTACCGTTAAACATAACGATTTTATCTTTACACTCTATTTTTAGCAGTAAATTGAACAAGTAATCCTGCGTTCTGCGAGATTCGGTAAAAATCAACGCTTTTTCATCAGCTCCAAACTTTTGGGCTTGCTCAAACCCCATTTTGAGAGCTTTCATCATCTCATTACCCTTGGCATTGTGAGTTATTGATGTAAATGTCAACCCAAAAGGGACCCACCTGGGGCAAAACAAAAGGAGACCACCCCGCTGTAGAAAATGATGATAAGATAATAGAGGTCTCCCTGGCCATTTATATAAACCCTGAATTCTGGAAACCTTTGTCCTGAGCGCATTAGAGAGGAGCTAATATAAGCCCATTTGAGCGGTTTAAAATCATCTGGGAAATACTCTCTTAGTCCAAGATATACCTTTATTGAGCCTCTTATGAGGTGATTTTAAAAGTGGATATTCACCCAAAAATAGCTTTAAAGTATTAAGATGCAACATTTTGTCTTTCTTCCACTTCTCTTTGGGTAAGTTTGTACTTTGTCGGACTTTGTCTAAAGTGGTAGCTCTCTCCCTCAATTTGGATAATGTGAGCATGATGGATTACCCAGCTCTCCTTAACCTTTGATTATGAAAG
>AQRW01000004.1 GCA_000402295.1 Candidatus Aerophobus profundus SCGC AAA252-L23 | reverse complement strand
TTGGGAAAAATTAGTGACTGTCCCCAATTACATACAGCTATGTCCGCCAATTTTCCGCAATCTCTCTAATCTTATCTTCAGCAATTTCTAAAGCTCGATCACCCAAAGAATTATCAGCTAATATTGATACTACGTAATGGTTCAAACTTATACCTTCTCTTCGAGCAGTTTCCACCAATCTCTTGTGGATTGTTTTGGGACATCTTACCAAGAATTTACCCGAGAATTTGCTTTCCTCAGCAGAATGAAAGTCGCCGCCGTGTAAGTCTTACCTGACCCCGTAGCCATTTGGATTAGCGCTCTTGGCTCTGCCTGGACCAAGGATCTTTCCAGGTTCCGAATAGCTCCTATCTGGCAATCCCTCAGTGACTAACTGTAACTCTCTTAAACATTTCTTCCTAATCCTTTCATGAACTGCTTAATTTCGAAGTCCAATTCTTTAAATATACCTTCTAATTCTACTCAGAGCTCCTTGAACCTTTCCCATCTGAGTTTAAAGCCGTAGATGTGCCTAAAGAGATGACGAAATCTCAGATATTCTTTTAGGTTTTGCAGTAGCTCTTCCGTTACGAAGGAATCTCTTATGCCTTTAAAAGGTTTTGCCATTTGTAAAAGCAGTTCTGTGTGCCAATCTTCCCCTTGGGGAAGATTTTCATCTATGGATAAAGCAATTCTTTGGAAAATCTTTTCTATTCCACAGTAAAAATCATGCAAAATACTTCCCGCGGCTCTTATCTCTATGAAACTTGGCTTATCATCAATCTTTGCTAATAGCTGTTTCATTTCGCAGTTCAATCTCGCCAGGTTCTCCATTTCACTCTCTAACTCTTTTTGAAGTTCTTTCCTATCCATAAATCAGCATACCTTCCCTAAGTGTCTTTTCTCTTAAGCTCTCAAAGGCATCCTCAAAAGGTATCAAATTTAACTCCACGCCAGGGGGTAAAATATCATAAACGTCTGTTAGGGCCTTTATGTAAAGCCTTAGTGCCAATCCTTCCACTACAATATCAATATCTGATCTATCATGCACGTAGCCTTGGACCAAGGAACCAATGAGAAAAACCCTCTTTACTTGATAATCATTCTTGAGAATTTCAGCGGCTTTTTGCGCTAAATTACACAATTCCTCTCTTCTGCCCATCTTCATAATCTCCCCCACGTGTTTGGGTGCTCTTCAGTACCTCACTTTTTCTACTCTTTTCAAGGAGTCTGGCCAAAGTATTTAGACTAACTTAGCGAAATCTCTACCCGAACACTTTGACCAACTTCCTGAAGGTATCAACAATAGTTCTGGCAGAGCAACTATCTCAGCGAAAGCAAAATTGTACAGCGAATTAACCATTCTTATCATCTGTCTTGTTTTCCTCTGGAATAAGAGCTGGTAGCGTCTGGTGAAAGTTAATCACCCAAGCTTTTACCCGTTCAGTGTAGCCCTATGGAAGATATTGTCAAATCTCTGTTACGTAACAATCTCCTCAGAATTTCCAAATCACTTCTAATCTGTTAATTAGTAAAATCAAGATTCTCGAGAGAAAACCTACTCAATTTCTCCTCCTTTGATCACTCGTTTGACTCCTTCTTTCTCCCTTCCCTCTAAGATATCAATAATTCCCAGCCTGGACAGAGAATATCCATTCTTAGAGTCTTGCCTGAGAGATCTTGCGAACCAATTCCTCGATTGGACAAAATCATCCTGATAAAAGAAGTAATCTCCAAGAACTCTTTGCAGGAAAGATACTGCTTTTTCTCGGTCTTTGTAAAAAAGCACTTCTCTCACAGCTTCCTGCCCTATTTCTTCTCGCATCTCACGACTGACCATGTCTGCAACCATATCTGCCCGTATGTCCTCAAAATCCATAGCAATACCGCGTCTTCTCCTGTGGATCTCTCTACCTCCATACTCATCAACAATTTCCTCTTCTACTTCTTTCTTTAATTCCTCCTCGTGCTCACGTCTGAGTTCTTCTAACCTTTTTCCTTCACTGCCAAAGGGATAATACCTGTATCTTTTGAACTTCCACTCAAT
>AQRW01000003.1 GCA_000402295.1 Candidatus Aerophobus profundus SCGC AAA252-L23 | reverse complement strand
TTTTTTGCTTTCTTACCCGCAAAGCTCTACCGTTGAGATTCCCAAAGATATTATTAAAGAGACCTCTTAATAATTTGGGTCTCTAAATTTATTAGCTGGATTGGTTACGTTATTGTCACTGGAAAATACAGAGGTTTAAAATAGGAGAATCCGAGGGGTCAAAGTCAATTGAGTTAAATCAACTTGAAAAAAGGAGGTGAAAAGTGGAAACTCGAGCGGTCAAAGTCTTTGAAAAGATGGAAGCAAGTGTAAAAGAACTCCAGGAATTTGTAGACAAATTTATGAAGGAGACAATCACTCCCAGTTTTGATAATAAAAAGGGGCTTTCTCCTTCTGCTCAACAAGATATTGATATCCTAATGGAAAGAGCTAATGCCCTTGACAGATCTTTCTCTGGTTTGCATAGAATAATAAAAGATATGGACCAAAGAGAGCTTAGCGTATATGAGGTTGCTACTTTGTCTAATAAGATAGAATATGCTCTCAAGGACTGGCAATCACGATTTGTTAGTTTAGATAGTGCCTGGGAGTCAGTACTGGAAGACTCAGGAGTAATTTCTCGAACTCAGCCCATTGAGGTAACCGATGGGCGTGAACTTGTTCACTTTATGATAGAGAAATCGGGGAAGATTAATCAAATACTCCAGGAAGCTTCCTTCAAACTGCAGATTTACAAAAAACTTGAGCCACCAGTCAAGGGAATAATTAATGAAGTGGATAAGCTAAGAACCAGACTGGAAAATCTTGCAGAGGGATGGGAGCCTGAGGGTCAGAAAATAAATGGCTACGTTGATGCTCTTTTAACTCAAGCGGGACAGTTAACCGAAAAATTGGGATTAATTTCCTCTAACGGAGACGAAGCTTCCGGTGATAAGATGTTAGAAAATATGTCAAATGGAGCTGAGAAAGCTGGGCCGGAATTGCTTGAGAGACAAAAGGAATTACAGGAGTTCTTGGCTCGATCCCAGTTGTTTAAGGAGACCCGGCCAACCCTGAATGAGTCCGTCTCACAATTGAATAAGTTGTATGATTGTCTTAAAGAGGCTTTAAAAGAATGGCAACCTAAAAATGAGGAAGTTAGGGACATTTATCGTTCTATGATGGAAAAGTATCAAAAGGCGAAGAATGTGCAGACTGGGGAGAAAACATCTTCTTCAGGTCGATTTGAAAAATTGAATTCAGCCTTTGAGCAATTTCGGTTAGATTGGAAATCTAAAATACAGAGCATTTCTAACGTCCTCAATAATTGGTCTGGGGACACCCGAAAAGAATAAGGCTAGCAGTTTAGGAAGTTACATTTAACTTCTTTTGTCGATGGTAGGATACATTGGAAGCGGGGGAGTGAGCCGAGTTGGTTGTATTCTTGAGATAGGGGAGAACGTAAGAAGTTGGATAGGAGAAAGTTATGGGAAAGGAAAGGATTAAAGAGAATTTTTACAGAGTGAGAGCCAAGATTGGTAAGCTTGACCTTTTAGTCAAGAGGATAAAGGAAGAAATTGTTGATCCATGCCGGAAAATGATGGAAGAGTCTTTTTCAGAAGGTCTCTCCAGGTTCTCGGAAGTGGAGAAAGCGACGGATAAGCTACAAAAAATAGTGGAGTCTCTGGTAGATCAAATAGTTAGCCTGGAATCTAATAGATTGAGGGACCGAAAATTAGTCAGTCTAATGAGCCAGTTGGAGGTTAGTATCCAGTCTGCTGTCTCCAGTTTTGAAAATCTGAGGAAATCTTGGATTTCTAATCACAGTTTGCTTAAAGAGATGCTTAATCTTGATAAAAAGCCAATTGGGGAAATTCGAGAGTTAGTGGAGCCTTTGACTATTAAGTCAGACGAAATGCACCAGCTTTTGGAAGAGACTTTGAGTAAATGGCGCCTTTCTATGGAGTTTCGTCCTACCTGGGAGAGGCTTCTGGTACAAATTGACCAATTGCAAAACGAACTGGGGAGTACCCTTAAGAAATGTTTACCTGAGTCAAAAAAAATTGATGAGCTGATTCAACCTATAACATCTGCGGTAGCGCATTTGGAGAAAAATTATGAATTTCCTTTTCCGGCTAAAGATAAGAATTTGGTGAATGATAACCAGACAATAGTGGATCATCTTCCTGCCAGAGCTATGGCGGTGATGCGACAGTTACAGGAGATATCTACCCGCTCAGTTCTATTCAGAAAACTACAGCCTGTTGTGGCTAGTTCAATTTCTCAACTTACCCAGCTTGCTCAGGTATTGAAGGAAGCAATAGAAACCTACCAGTTTGAACCAAAGCAACTTGAGGATATCTGGCAGCCCTTAACTTTGAGCCTGAAAGAAGTCCGGCTTAATCCAGAAGAGATGTCATCAGTAGGCCAGAATTTAAAAGTATGGGAGAGTTTGTTTGAGGAAATTCAAGATTTATGGGTTTCTTGCGTCAATAATTTGAACCAGGCAATCGGTAAAACTTAATAACTGATGGTCCGGTCTTTTCATTGTATCCAAGTCTGGGATTTCTTCCCTTTTGAAATATCCTACCTATAAAGATTAAGTGAGGATTTACCTAAAGATAACGAAAGTAGATTAGGAATAAGTAATAAGGGGACTTTTTTGCCATCCTAAGTGTCTAATCTAATGGAGAACATAATCATGATTAGAACAGTCTGTTTTAATGAGGAATATGGTGGAAGTGATATTTGGTTGTTTTTTCGGTCAATTTATTGTAAAATACAGCTCAAGGAGAGATAAAAAGTGAGAAAGAGACTAATATTGCTCTTGGTTTTGGTTGCTTTGGCTGGGTTGATTGTCTCCGGATGTGTTCCTTCTAAGACAGTCATTGTGTATAAGGCTCCTCCTCCTCCACGTTATGAAAAACCTGCTGTTTGTCCCGGGCCCGTCTATGTCTGGATTGTGGGGCACTGGGTTTGGAAACCACGACCCGGTAAGTATGTCTGGGTTTCCGGACACTGGGCCAAAAGATCACCAGGTAAAGTCTGGGTTTCCGGACAATGGAAGAAATATCGAGGTGGGTGGGTCTGGATTACCGGACAATGGAGATAAAACTGGATATTTTTTTCTTGAGAAATTTTGGGTGAAGGGAAATTACTTTTGTTGGAATTGAAAAATGCCGCAGGTCGACCTAGGTCAGTTGATTACAGAGGCCAGAAATTGCAATTTCCTTGAGTTTAAAAAGCTTGTCGAAGATGTGATTTCTCTCTTAGTTAAGGCAAGGGAGAAGGAGAGGGTAGGGGAGCTTAGAATTAATCAGAGGCTTGTTTACCTACCTCTTAGGGGCGAGGCCATAGTAATTGGTGATTTACATGGGGATTTAGAGAGCCTCAAAATTATCTTAAGAGAAAATGGTTTTTTACAAACTTCCCGGGAATGCCTTCCTTATCTTATTTTTCTGGGAGATTATGTTGATCGCGGTGAAGAATCAGTTGAGCTTTTTTATCTGGTTCTAAGGCTGAAGACTCTTTTTAGCAAAAAGGTTATTCTACTCAGAGGAAATCATGAAGGCCCTTCCGATATGAGGGTTAGCCCTCATGACTTTCCCTTTTATATGAAAGCAAAGTTTGGTAATGATTGGCGAGAAGTTTATCTGAAAGTCTACCAGCTTTTTGACTCTCTATCTCATAGTGTAGTTTTGCCGGGGAAATATCTTATGCTTCACGGAGGTCTCCCCGAAGACATTGACTCACTTGAGGATATTGCCAGAGCCCGAGAAACTCATCCCTTCAAGCGAGATCTGGAAAAAGTTCTCTGGAGCGATCCCGAGGAAATACAGGGTGTTCGTTTTTCTCCTCGAGGAGCAGGTCGACTTTTTGGAAAGGATGTAAGTGAGAGAATACTGAAGCGTCTGGGGGTGAAAGTTCTCATTCGCAGTCACCAGCCCTGTAAGGGAGTGAGGGTTAATCATCAGGGTCAAGTGTTAACCATCTTTTCTCGAAAAGGACCCCCTTATTATAATTCTAAGGCTTCTTATCTTAAGATTAACCTGGCGGATAAGGTATCCGATGCTTACCAGTTAGCCAGGATGGCCCATCTTTTTTGAAGTGACAAAAGTGCGTAGGGGAGGGAGGCTTTAGCCTCCCATTTTCTTAACTTTCATCAGGGGGATGAACGAAAATAAGTTGAAAAAAGCTTTGGCGAAGGGAAATCCCCCGGAGGAAAAAAGATGATCGATTTGCGCAGTGATACAGTTACCAGACCTACTCCAGAGATGCGGGAGGCAATGTTTAGAGCGGAAGTCGGGGATGATGTCTACGGTGAGGACCCTATGGCTAATTGTCTGGAAGAAAAGGTAGCTAATCTTCTGGGAAAGGAAGCTTCAATTTTTGTTCCCTCAGGAACCATGGCTAATGAGTTGTCTTTGAAGGTCCATACCAGAGCAGGTGATGAGGTGATAGTGGAAAAAAGCTCCCATATTTTTCACGATGAAAGCGGAGCAGCAGCAGCCCTGGCTGGAGTTCAACTTCATCCTTTAGAAGGGGAAAGAGGAATCCTTTATCCTGAACAAATTGAGAGAACTATTAGCGTTAGCGGGGATTATCATTTTCCCGTAACTCGTCTTATCTGTCTTGAGAATACTCACAACCGAGGTGGAGGTACCATTTATCCTTTAAATGTGGTAGCGGAAATCTCAAAGATAGCTAAAGAGCATCACCTGCGTCTACATATGGATGGTGCCCGTCTTCTTAACGCTACGGTGGTTTTGAAGGTAGATCCTAAAGAATATACCCGATACGTAGACTCAGTTATTCTCTGTCTTTCCAAGGGTCTGGGTGCACCGGTAGGATCAATGGTTGCCGGAAGTAAGAAGTTTATCGAGCAAGTTCGCCGTTTTCGGAAAATGTATGGGGGAGGAATGAGGCAGATCGGGTTTCTGGCTGCGGCCGGTATTTATGCTCTCGATCACCATGTTGAGCGACTGGCTGAAGATCACCGAAAAGCCAGGGAACTGGCCGAAGGCTTGAGCAGGATTGTCGGAATTACAATAGAACCTCAAAGAGTAGAAACCAATATTCTTTTTTTTGAAGTTAAAAAGCCGGGATGGACAGCTCAAAGATTAGTTAAGGAATTGAAACAGAAAGAAGTCTTGGTTTTAGCTGTTGGGGAGCTTCTTATGCGAGCAGTGACTCATCTTGGGGTTAGTCATAAGGATATTGAAGAGGCTATTTCGATTTTCCAAAGGATGCTGAACTCTAATTGAACTCGGGAAAAGAGAAAATTTATTAAAACTACCAATAAGGATAGGTGTTATAATGATGCCCGTGATTTCTTTTGATCTTGATGGTACCATAGTTAAACCTGACTTTAATGAGTTAATATGGTTGAAAGTGGTTCCCTCTCTTTATGCTCGAAAATATGGAATAACTTTTGAAGAAGCCAAGAATCGAGTGATCAAGGCTTATAGTGGAATAGGCGAGGGGGACGTGCGTTGGTACAGACTGGATTTTTGGTTGGAGCGTTTTCAGCTTGATCTAGACCAAAATGAGTTGTTAGAAAAGTATGCCGATAAAGTAGAAGTTTATCCGGAAGTAGTGTCAGTCCTTAAAAGGTTAAGGTGGAATTTCCGGATGATAATCAGTTCAGGAATGAGCGATGAATTCATCGCCGTAAAATTAAGAAAATGTAATCTGGAAAAATATTTTGATCAGATGTTTTCAGCCGCCTCTTTTTTACAAGTAGTTAAAAATGTCAGATTTTACCGTTCCATTTGTGCGGCTCTTAATCTTAAACCAGATAACCTCATTCATATTGGTGATCACTACCAAATGGATTATTTGATACCTCGCCAAGTCGGCATTGATGCCTATTATCTTGATCGAGATCATTCCCGTTGTGGAGTCAAAAAGAGGGTAGGGGACCTGGTAGAATTTGCCCAAAAGATGGGAGTATCTATTCCGGCAGACTCGTCTTAATCCAATAAATCCTCTAAATACTTTTATTATGCTGAAAATTCAGGAAATAGAGAAAGGGATTTTATTTTGGGTGAGACTGCAACCAGGGGTTTCTCATGAGGAAATTGTGGGGATTCAGGGAGATATGCTCAAAATAAAAGTATGTTCTCCGCCTGTTCGAGGAGCGGCAAATCAGGCCTTGATTTCCCTTATAGCTAAACATTTGAGGGTAAAAAAAAGTCAGATAGAGATCGCTAAGGGTCAGAGAGCCAGAAAAAAAATGATAAAAATTACGGGCCCGCCTAAGGATTTAATCAATCAACTGAGGAAGATAGGCTGAGCTAACGAACATAAAGGAGGAGTGCCGTTGAAGTGGCCAATTAGTAACCCGAAGCCCGATTTTTCCAGACTGGAAAAAGCTTTATTGAGAGAAGGTGAACCAGACCGAGTTCCTTTTATTGAACTTGTGGTGGACTGCGAAGTAATGGAAGTACTTCTGGGGGAGAAGGTTTTGAGGCCGGAAGCGGGAAATAGAGAAGAAGAAAAACATTACATTGATCAACAAATCCGCTTTTTTTATCTCTATGGATATGATTATGTCCCTTTGCGGGTAGACCCGGCCATGCCTCGAAAAAGGACAAAAGGTAAAGATACAGCACGTCTTTCTCGGTCAGAAAGAGGATGGGTGGATCAATCAGTGAGTTTGATTGCTAACTGGGAGGAGTTTGAGGCTTATCCCTGGCCGGAGCCCGGGAAAATTGACTATTTTTCCTTTGAATATGCGGCCGGGAAGCTTCCTTCGGGAATGAAGATAACGCCTCGCTGTTCCGGTGTCCTGGAATGGTCTATGTGGCTGATGGGATACGAGAATTTTGCCTATGCTCTGGTGGATGATCCAGAGTTAATTGAGACGGTAGTTGACAAGATTGGAAACCATCTCTGGCATATTTATCAGAATCTTATTGATATGGAGAAGGTGGGAGCTCTCTGGATTAACGATGATATGGGACATAAGACTGGAACCTTGATTTCTCCGGATCACCTCCGCCAATATGTTCTTCCCTGGCATAAGAAAATCGCCGATACTATTCATAGTAAAGACCTACCAGTTATTCTTCATTCTTGCGGAAATCTAAAGAGCATTATGAATGATCTAATAAATGACGTGAGAATTGATGCCAAGCACTCTTACGAGGATACTTTTCTTACGGCTAGCGAGGCCAAGAAAAAATACGGGGAAAAAATCTGTATTCTGGGTGGGGTGGATGTGGACGTTTTGACCAGAGCAGAAGAGGATGAGTTTAGGAAGTATGTCCGCCGGATAATCAGAGAGTGTGCTCCCGGAGGAGGATACTGCCTGGGAAGTGGCAACAGCATAACCAACTATGTTAAGGTGGAGAACTATCTGGCTATGTTAGAAGAAGGACTTGGTTACGGAAAATATCCCATTGGTTTGTGAGTCACGTCGTCATAAAATTTAAGACTAATATTAGGTATAATCTATGCAAAAAATATTTGAGGGAGGATTTTGGAGCTGAGCTTGTATTTGCCTCACTCGATCATTTCACCGCTCCTTCCTTAATAGGAATAAGTTAAGATTATTCATCAAAGACGATTTCCTCCTCCTCTATCTCGGATGAGGGAGGAGGATTTTTTTTTGCTCCGGTTTTTTTCTTGTTCAAAAGAAGCTCTGTCGGGATGATATCTTCCTCATAGAAATTCAGTAGTTCAGCGTGAGCTTGAAGGAGTAATTTTATCTTTGTCAGAAACAATTTTTTCTGCTGGTTTAACTTAAAGAGTTCTTCTCTTAGTTTTTCTAATTTTTCTTCTTCCTTTTCTTTTATCTTTCTGGCTCTACTTTCGGCTTCCTCAATTATCAGTTTAGCTCTTTCCCGACTGCTCTCGTCAATGAGTCGGGCACTTCGCTGAACAGTGATTAGAGCCCCCTCTAACTCCTCTTTTCTGGAATGGTATTTGTTGAGTTTTTCCTGGAGATCTTTAACTTCCTGGGAAAGCTTCCTATTTTCTTCCCAGAGTTTTTCATAGGCTCCGGCCAAATATTCCAAGAACTTGTCTATCTCCCGACGATTATATCCATGAAAGGATGCGGAAAACTCTTTTCCTCGAATTATCTCTGGAGTTATTTCCATTATTTAAGTTCCTTTATATTACTTGCTTAGCTCTTTAGCTCGTTGGGTAGCTTGCTTTACCGCCAGAGCCAGAGTTTGCTCCAGTCCGGCTTGCTGCAAAATCTTTAGTCCTTCAGCAGTTGTCCCTCCCGGAGATACTACTGCCGAACGAAGATTCTCCAGGGAGTCATTAGTTTTCTTGGCCATCAAGGTTGCTCCCAGGGTAGTCTGAATAGCCAATTTGGTAGCGAGTTTCTGGGACAATCCTACCTCCACACCACCCTGAATGAGTCCGAGAATAAAAGAATATACATAAGCAGGTCCACTCCCACTTAAACCAGTAACAGCATCAAGTTGATTTTCATGGACCT
>AQRW01000002.1 GCA_000402295.1 Candidatus Aerophobus profundus SCGC AAA252-L23 | reverse complement strand
GTTATTCTGGATCTTCACTCCCGGAAGGTGATTGGATACAGTCTATCAAAAAATATTGATACATCACTTACCCTCTCAGCTTTACAAATGGCCATAAAGGACAGAGAACCACTTCCAGGCTGCATTCACCATTCAGATCAAGGGATCCAATATGCTTCCAGTGATTACGTCAAAGAACTGAGAGCTCATAGTTTTGAAATCAGTATGGCTAGACGAGGTAACCCCTACGATAATGCTACCTGTGAGAGCTTCATGAAAACCTTAAAAACTGAGGAGGTCTACCTCTGGGAATATAGAACCATAGAGGATGCCAGAGGGAGAATTTGCCATTTCATCAAAGATGTCTATAATGAGAAACGACTGCACTCATCACTGGGTTATCGCCCACCCAATGAGTTTGAGGAGCTGCTTGTGGATAAGCAAAAACTAACTGTACCCAGTCAGATCACTCTAACCCAATTTGTCCAACCATAGGGGTGCACTCCATGTCCAAGCAAGACTTCTTCTGGGTCAGCAAGTGTTTCTCCCAGCATTTCCTCTCTGAGATTTCATTTCTTCATCCTTTCAACGGCGTGATGGAGAAACAAAATCATAATAGATTTTCCTTGGACTTGAAATTTATAAATAATACCTTTCCGGTCTTCTTTCTTGCCCGTAACTTCTACTTGGATACTATAGCTTGTTTCCTTTTCCTACTAGAACCTATTATATTCTTCCTTTACCGTTGGTCAACTTTGGACAAAAAATGTTAAATAATTGATTTTTCTTACCAGGTGTGAGGATTCAAGAAAATAGAATTTAGTAAAGTTCTCTACTATCAGGAATACGAAAGCTGATGTGGGCTGGAGACGTGGCACCGCGAAAATGGACCAATCTCTGCCTGTTTGGTATTTAGACGACAAAAGAGGTTAGTCGATGTCTGAGCGATTCATATATGGTGCTCTCAGGTAATTTTATTGCGGGTTTGGGTATTCCGGTGAAACTTACTATCTGCCCCGGTTGCAAATTTACTACTGATTAGTTTCTCAAAAATATGGGGTGGACCCCATTGGTCGGACACTATAAGGTACTAAATTCTTTGGGAGAAAAAATTGACAAAATTCCTAAGATTGCTAATTTATGGGGGTGATGGAATTATCCCTGATCAGCGAAATACTGAGCAGGGAGGGGAAAAGACTTTCCGAGAGAACTCAATAAATTATGAAAGGGGGTGAAAACATAACCAACTTCTGGTGTATTCAGTTGCAGTAACAAAATTTCATAAGGAGGTTGTTAAGATGAAACTGTGGCGCCACAAAACAATGGCATTGTTACTTATTGTGCTATTCCTGTTTTTTGTAAGTGCAGGAACGGTGTTCGCAGGGCCTGGAAAAACTGTAGAGATTAAGTTGTGGCATTTCGGGGGTCTGGACAGTGAGTTGAAATATATTCCTGAAGTGGTTGCGAATTTTGAAAAGGCCAATCCAGAAATTGTAGTAAAAAGGACGCATTTCCCATGGGATTCTCGTCTGGAAAAGCTCGTCGTCGCGTACAGACAGAAAAGCTTACCTGATGTTATTATGAATGACTCTTTTGAAGTACCGAACATGGTGGAGATGGGAATACTAACGGCTTATGATGAGGAGTTTCCAAAGTATTATGAGAAGTGGAAACCTCTCTTCGTAAAGGAAATATGGAATGAAGTGTCCACCTATAAGGGTCATAAGTATGGTATTACCCCCTACTGTGCTATGGGCCCCATGATTGTTTTCTCACCCAAAGTTTTTGAAAAGGCAGGGCTTGACCCAAACAAGTCGCCGAGAACATGGTCTGAGATGATCGATTACTGCTACAAATTGAAAGATGCCGGATTTTATGGGGTGTCCCTCTCCGCTTCCAAGGCGACCAATGATATGATGTCTTTCATGGACATAGCCTATCAGAACGGTGGAAGGTGGCTGAGCCCGAACGGGGAAAAGGTGGTCATCAATGGACCCGGTGTTGTAGATGCGTTGAAGTTCTACGAAAAGTTGCGTGATAAGGATCTCATCCAGCCTGGTGCAATGCAGACCGACTATGTCGATGCTTTGAAACTCATCGTCCAGGAGAAGGCTGGGTTCGCTTTTGGCAAGGACTGGGTTCATGGTATTCTGTTCGACCTCGGTGCACCCCCGGATGCGGTGTTTTCACTTTCTCTTATGCCTGGACCGGACAAGGTAACAGGAGACTATTCTGCAGTGAGCGCGACACTTCAGGGTGGAAGCGATCTCATGCTCATCGCGGATTCCAAGGAGAAAGATGCGGCAGTCAAGCTGGTTGATTTCTTTGCCACTCCTGAAGTGCTCCAGGCATGGGGTGGGTACCCGATCAGAGGTCGAGTGCCGGCCGGTCACGTCGCATACGATAACCCAGCATTCGAGAAATATAACCCCTTCCTGTATCAGTTGTATGAGGAGGGAAAACTTTTCCAAGGTGCCATTTCAGGACCTGCGTTTCGGGGCCTTGGTGAGATGTATACCTATATTTCAGATGCAATCCATGCGGTATTCCTGGGCAAAGCATCCCCACAAGAAGCTCTTAATGAAGCACAATGGCAGTGCCAGATAGTGCTTGATCAGTATGCTGAATAGGAAGTAATTAAGAAGTCAAGCATGTGATGGGGACTATAGATTCCCATCACATGCTTGAATGTTCAATTATTGGGTGCATCCTTATGCTGAGCAAAGAAAGGTATTTGGGTTATATTCTGATTATACCGGCAATGGTAATTATAGGCCTCTTTATTTTTTATCCAATATTCGAGGCTTTCAGAATAAGCTTTTACAATCGTATATTGACAAAGGCTCATTTTGAATTTGTATGGTTTGAGACCTACAAACGTCTTTTTACTACTCCGGTTTTTCAAGTTGCATTAAAAAACACAGTTATATGGTCTATTTGCACTCCTGTTTTAGGCATGTTTTTTGGAAGTATTATTGGAATCATAATTGCCCAGGGAGAAAATAGAATCATCAAAATGGTCAGTCTTCTGATACTCATTCCCTTTATCGCTCCAGATGTAGTTGTTGCAGCTATTTGGGATTGGATTTTTGACGCAAACATCGGTATTCTGAATCCTCTTCTGGAAAAAGCAGGGCTCATTAAAGAGAAGGTTGACTGGTTAGGAACCGAGCAGCTTGCGTTTCCCGTGGTTATATTTGTAATGGCCTGGCGAATTTCTCCCTTGGGAGCTTTACTGGTGCAATCCAGTTACAAGGCAATACCCTTGGAAATATTTGAAGCCGGGGAGATTGATGGTACAAATTTCATCAGTCGTTTACGATATATTGTGCTTCCGCTCCTGAAGTATCCTCTAATTATTGGTTTTCTTCTGACTATGATGTGGGTGACACAGAACTTGGCGATCGTTCATTTAATGACCGGTGGAGGGCCGGGACGTGCGACAGAAATCTTATCAACGTACATATATAAGCTTAACTTTCGATTTTACAAAGAAAGTGCGGCATCAGCCGCCTCGGTGATATATTTTGGGTTTGTCCTGTCCATGACGTTGGTCTATCTCACAGTCTTCAAACGTGTGTGGAGGGAAGAATAATGAATGATAGATCGGGACATTATCTGGTACAATCTCTGACTTTTCGTAGCGTTCTGTTTTGGTTGGTACTTCTTCTTATGCTAGTGACAGTGCTTTTTCCAATCTTGTGGCTGGTCGATAATTCATTCAAAGACAACCTCGAGGTTTATAAAATCCCTCCAACATGGACCATAGAAAACCCAACACTTGAGGTGTGGAAAAATGTGATCGCCGGCAGTGAGCAGTCTATGCCGTGGTATCAATTTTTGGCTAACAGTTTTTTTGTGGGGCTGCTCACATCAATACTAGCCACATCGGTTTCGGCTCTTGCGGGATACGGATTTGCCCGCTTTCCATCTCGAGGTATGAACGCTCTCTTGCTAGTAACATTACTCGCACTAATGTTGCCGGGTCCGGTTATTATGATACCGCTCGCTGGTATTGTGCTTCGTCTGGGATTGTACGACAAGCTGTTGGGATTGGTATTTGCCCATACGGCATTGGTGCTGCCCTTTCTTGTATGGTTGTCAGTCGGCAACTTTCGATCAATACCAATTGATTTAGAAGAAGCAGCGTTGATGGATGGATGCACCCGGTTTAAGGCCTTTGTAAGGATTGTTCTTCCTCTGACACGAATCGGACTGGCCACTTCGGCAATATTTTCTTTCCTGATAAGTTGGGGTGATTATCCCTTCGCATTAATTTTACTCAGCAGCAGAGAGAAGTTTACTGTTCCTCTTGGTCTTGCGACCTACATAACAGAGTTCAACACCTGGTGGAATCAGCTTGCCGTGGCAACTTTAATTACCCTATTTCCAGTGCTCGTCGTTGTCGGATTTGCCCATCAGCATATCAGGCGCGGTATACTGGCGGGTGCAACAAAAGGTTAAACGTCGCTATATCTTTATGAAAGGAGAAGGAAAAATGACTGCAAGAGAAAGATTTTTAGCTTCTCTTAATCATGAAGAGCCTGATCGAGTACCTGTGCTTGCTACTCTTACTCCTCAAGTAGCGGAAAAATTAGGTAGGGAGATGAATCTTCCCTGGAAACCAAAAGATTCCTGGCTTTCAGACCGCATTTCTTACACAGAAATTTTACTTGAATTAGGAAATGATGCAGTATTGATAGGGCCTACAAGAGCTAAGTATAATCCTACATATTGGAAAGGTAGTAATCTAATTGATGAGTTTGGTTTTGTGTACAAAAAAGTTGGCTTATACGATGAAATAATAAAAAGACCCTTAACTACAATAGAGACTGCAGAAGAAGTTAGTAGATTTAGAATGCCTGATCCATTAGCTGCTGGGAGATGGGATCTTGCTGAAAAACAGATAAGGCGCTATAAGGAAAACTTTGCCATAGTGGGAGATTTAGAAACTACTATTTTTGAATTATCCTGGAATTTAGTGGGAATGGAGAAGTTCTTTATGGACTTAGTTGTGGAGAAACCTTATGTTTTTGCTCTCATGGATAAGGTGTTAGAATATCATTTTGCTTGCGGTAAGAAAATGATAGAATTAGGGGTGGATATGATTTGGACTGGGGATGATTTTGGTACCCAAAAGGGGATGATGATTTCCCCCAATCTATGGCGCGAAGTATTTAAGCCACGCATGCAGCATCTTTTCAAAGAATTGAAAAGGATGAATCCAAAGGTAGAAATGGCATATCACTCTTGCGGTTCCATTGTTTCTATTATCCCCGACCTCATTGAAATAGGTGTAGATGTGTTAAATCCCATTCAACCTCAGGCGAAGGGAATGGAGCTTGGAAGACTTAAGCGCAAATTTGGAGATAAATTGGTATTTTTCGGAGGAGTCGATGAACAAAAGATATTGCCATTTGGAAGTGTTCAAGAAGTAGAAGAAGAAGTCAAATTGAGAGTAGCTCAAGCTGGAGAAGGAGGAGGATTTATTATTGCTCCTGCTCATAATATTCAGCCTGATACTCCTTTGCAAAATATATACGCGTATTTTGAAGCGGTTAAAAAATACGGAACTTATCCTATTATTTTCTCTCCCCATCAAGGATGGGGAAGAGGCTTCCAATAGAGAAGGGGTTTTAGGAAACTGGATGATGAGAGTAGTAACGACTC
>AQRW01000001.1 GCA_000402295.1 Candidatus Aerophobus profundus SCGC AAA252-L23 | reverse complement strand
TTCCAATCTGCTGAAAAATGCTGTTATCTACATCTTCTTGGGTTCCATATTCCAATAATGGTTCATCATAAGGAACTATAAAATCTACCTCCTTGAGGTGAATAAACCCGTCTCCGTGGACGCGCGGCATCTGGGAGTTAACCTGGGCTATAACCAAAGATGCTTTCTCGGTGGCTGCTTTACTAATGTCAACACTAATTCCCAGACTCATGTAGCCATGTCTATCTGGAGGCGACGTCTGGATTAAGGCTAGGTCGATGGGCACCACTCCTCGATAAAATAAATCAGGAATTTCCGAGAGGAATATAGGGGAATAATCCGCCAGTCCTTCATTGACAGCTTGTCTGGTACTGTTTCCGACAAAGAAAGAGTTGTGGCGAAAATTATGCTTGAATTTTTCACCGACGTAGGGAGCAACACCAAGGGTCCATACCTGCAATACCTCAGTATCAAAAAAAGCTTTGGGATAAGATTTTACATAATTTATTAGAGCACTAACAAGATATTGAGGCTCGCCACAAGCGGTACTGATAAATATTCGGTCGCCACGATGGATATGATTGAATATCTGATTCTCTGAGACAAATTTCTCCGGATATGCCTTCTTCATACTGGCTAATTCTGCACTCTCTTCCAAGGCTATCTCCTTGAGTCTCTTTATAGTTCTCTCTGGGTGCAAGAAAGTAATCTGAAGTTTTGCTCTGAACCTCTTTTTTTATCCTATTATAACCATTGAGTCTAAGAGGGTCAACTTTTTGAGGACTGGATCCACTTATTTTGCAGGCGGCAGAAATCAGAGTGGAGGCCTTCAGTCTCTTACCCCAAGGACATATTTTTCACTTTGTATCTTCTAAGAATTCTTTAGACTTAGTGGTCTCCGAGTGGGCAAGGAAAGTCAATCAACTACATTGACAATTATAACTAAATATTACTATAATATACAGTGCAAGCCTGAAGAACTTATCTCTTTTGATAATTTAGCTTTCCTAAAAGACTAGGTATGAATTTATTATATCTTAGGAATTTTGTCAAGTTTTTCTCCCCGAGTCGGGCCCCAGAAAGATTAGGAAAGTCCTCCTCCTCTGTCTTTTTCTTAGCTTTTCCAATTTTTTCTATAACTGGAAGTACCTACATTGACAATAATGACCGGATGTTGCAATAATATAGGTATTACAAGTGGTTAACGGGGGAGATTGTGAGAAAAGATAGCACTGAAAACAGGCGAAGATTGATACGAGGAGGAGGAAGTTGAGAAGACTGGAGGGCAAGGTAGCTATAGTAACAGGAAGCAGTAGAGGCATAGGGGCAGGTATTGCCCGAAGATTTGCCCGGGAGGGAGCGGCGGTAACGGTAAACTATGTGAGAGATGAGACTGCAGCCCAAAAGGTGGTTGGGGATATCAGGGGAAAAGGAGGAAAGGCCCTGGCGGTCAAGTGCGATGTTTCCCAAGTTAAAGAAGTTCAAGAAATGGTTTCTCGATCAATTGACCAATTTCAGAGGCTGGATATTCTGGTTAACAATGCCGGAATATTGCGGTGGTTCTTTGCGGAAAAAGAAGATATTCAGGAGTGGATGAGGATCATAAAAGTAAATTTGCTAGGTACTCTCAATTGTTCCAAGGCGGTGATTGAACATTTCAAGAGACAAGGTGGGGGAAGAATCATAAATTGCTCATCTGTCTCAGGAAAAATTCCTGATGTGGGTCAAAGTGCTTATGGAGCTTCAAAAGCAGCTATTGAGAATCTTACCCGGGTATTGGCAGCAGAGCTTGCTCCTTATAATATAACTGTAAATGCTTATGCTCCAGGAATCATTGTTACAGATATGACCAGGGATTTTGTGGCTGAGAGGGGCGACAAACAGTTGGATACAATCCCTTTGAGAAGATTTGGTCGACCTGAGGATGTTGCCAATCTGGTCGTTTTCTTAGCTTCCGAGGAATCAAGCTATATCACTGGAGCTGTAATTCCCGTAGACGGTGGTCTGTTAACTGTCCAGAATGCCTGGAGAGCTAAGGAGTTCACGGATGAAAGGTGATACAAGTTAGATTAGCTCAAAGGAGGAAAAGATAAATGCACCCTTTCTGGATTTATCTGATAGCGGTGGTCATTGTCATTATTGCCTGGGTGGTAGCCAAGTTTATTGATTTTATTCTCTCTTATTTGTTAAAAGTAGTGGCAAAGAAGACCAAAACTGTCCTGGACGACATTCTACTCTCCGCCATCCGAGTTCCGGTTTATTACCTTATCCTTATGGGAGGGATAACCATAAGTGTTAATATTATTACTTTTCCTTCTCCAATCAAGGATATTGTTGATAAAATTCTCTCTTCCCTATTGATTGGAATAAGTTGTTACATAGCTGCCCTTATTATTAATATTTTCATCAAGACCTGGTTTACTGAGAGGAAAGCGGTCACCGGAAGGGTTAGAGGTGAGGCTCTGGTAGTTATCAGTCGTAAGATTCTGAATTTCATTGCTTTTATCATTTTACTTATTCTGATTTTGAAACTCTGGGGGGTTCAGGTGGCCGCTCTTCTGGCCAGTCTGGGGATTGCCGGATTTATCTTAGGTTTTGCCCTAAAGGATACCTTTGCCAATATGTTTGGAGGCATTGCCTTGATTGCCGATAGGTCTTTCAAAATCGGGGATTTTATCAGACTGGAGAGCGGAGAGGAAGGAGAGATTATTGACATTGGATTAAGGTCAACCAGGCTCAAGTCTTTTGAGGCCGGCAATGAAATTATAATTCCCAATAGTGTTCTGGTTATGAGTAAAATCACCAATTTTGGACGTCCCCTGATTTCCTTAAAAATGGTAGTTAAGATAGGCGTTGCTTATGGTTCAGATATTAACCAGGTTAAAAGGATTCTGCTTGATATTCTTTCGGAGATTGAGGGAGTCTTAAAAAAACCCTCTCCTCAAGTTTATTTTATGGAGATGGCCGATTTTTCCTTAAATCTTAATCTCATTTTTTGGATTAAAGATTATCGAAAAAGATTCAATATCAAAGATGAAGTTATTAGCCAGGCTTATCAGAAGCTTCAGAAGGCTGGGATAAAAATTCCTTTTCCTACCAGAACCATTTATATGGAAAAGTAGCTTATATTTGGTAACTATTAAACTCTCTACTTAGGTAGGGGAAACTTTTGTTTCCCTTTGCCCCTTTTCTGGGCGACTGAAGTCACCTCCAAAGAGTACAACGAACGAGATAAACCAAACAAACGAAATGAACCTTACTAGCCTTCCCTTGGGGGAGTAAAATAATTTTCCTCGTAGATCCCTCCTAAATGGCTCTAATGCTAATAATGGGTTGACATTTCCCTCATTTTTTTTAATATAAGGGAAAAGTCATAGGTTGAAGAAGGTGGGGGTAAGAGTTAAAATTTTTGGTAGAGAGTATAATCTAAAAGCTAATGAGAAAGAAGAGTATCTCCGGGAAATAGCTTCCTTTGTTGACCGGAGAATAAAGAAAATTGCCT